>DATIKP010000029.1 GCA_035477455.1 Atribacteraceae bacterium | reverse complement strand
CACGCTCCGGTGACCAACACCCGTTTACCGCTGAACGCTCGGGCGATTTTTCCCCCGTCCATAAAGACCGGCTCCCGGAGTAAAAGGTCTTCGATCTTAAACGGACGGAGTGTGGAAAAGGAGACCTTTTTCCCGATCATTTCGTAAATCCCGGGCATGATCAGTGTTTCCACCGGCAGGGTCGCTGTCAGTTCATAGACCTTTTTGATCAGAGAGCGACCGGCGCTGGGAACGGCTACAATGACTGTCTCGATTCGCTGTTTGACCACAAGTCCCGGCAGGTCTCCCACCTGACCCAGCACCCGGAAACCGTGAAGAAAGGCCTGCTGTTTTCTCCGATCATCGTCGACAAAACCGACCAGCTGATAACCAAGTTCGGAATGAGCGGCGATCTCACGGCAGATTTGGGCACCTGCCTCACCCGCCCCGATGATCAGAGTCCGTTTACCCGTTTTACGCAAATACCGAAAACGTCCTTCGGTGTAAAAACGCACCACGAAGCGGGGAACAATCATGATTGAGAGACTCACCAGCGGAGCGATGATAAAGATCGAGCGGGGAAAGACTGTCGGAACCAGGCTGACGACCGCCAGCGCGAACAGCGTTTTCTGCCAGAATATCAGCCGGGCGATTTCCCAGACTTCCTTAAACCCGGTGTGCCGCCAGATATTCCGGTAGGGTTTATAATAGAGAAGAAAGAGCGTCCCTAAGACCGTATCGATCACCGATCCCCAGAAGACGCTCTGAGGATAGGCGTACACCACTATCCCGATTCGAAAATCGAACCGGAGCCAGAAAGCAATGAGCACTGCAAGCAAAAATGCAGTGAGGTCGATGGAAAACTTCCAGTGGCGCACTCCAGTACCGCCCCCCTGCTGAGCCAATAAACTATATAAGGGTAGAAGAGTTAAAAAAATTATTTTACCACACTCCGAAGCGACCCTACCGAGAGAGGGGGGGGCTGCCTCCTGGTTAAACACCGTCCTCGCCTTTTTTTACAGAGGGCCGGAGCAGGTCGTCCAGCGGTCTTCCGGAGGCGACGGTGAGCGCGTACAGGCGGCTTACACCCGCCTTCCGTAGGACTCCCGCCAGGCTTTCCAGGGTCGCCCGCGAGGTGACGACATCGTCAACGATCAAGATTCTTCTTTCCCGAACCCGGGTGGTCGCCGTAACGGAAAAGGCCCCGGCGAGGTTCTTTCTCCTTTCCCGGGGCGTAAGGCCGGGTTGCGGCGGGGTCTTCCTGATCCGCTGAACCGCGCCGGAGAACACCGGTAGATTGAAGGCTTTGGCGGCCGAGCGTACCAGCACTTCCGCCTGGTTGAACCCCCGCTCCTGCCTCCTGGACGGATGAAGCGGCACGGGGAGAATCCCATCCACCTCCCGCAGGAACGGATTGACCTCCAGATAGCTGACTACCAGGGATTCGAACAGCTTCCCCAGGGAGGTCATCCGGCCGTACTTCCAAGCATGGAGGGCTTCCCGGACCGGGGTAACATAATACGCGATCGAGCGGGTCAGATCCAGGCGGGGGACCGCCGTCCGGCAACGCCGGCAGGTAATTACTCGAGGGTTATCGAGCGGCCGGCCGCAGATCGGGCATAGGGGGCTGCGAATATATCGTATGGATTCCAGACATTTCCCGCACAGTGGAAAGCCGCTGGAATGCCTGATATAAGCGCCGCAGACCACGCAGTGCAGTGGGAAAAAGAAATTCAGGAACCCCTCGCCCAGCCCTTCCCCCACCTTACGCCCCGACCTCGATGATCCGCTCGACGAAGTGGACGGTGTGCCGGATCATTGCCCTCACAGTGAAGGAGCCGGGTTTTGGAAAAGAGAGAACGATTTCCGCTTCTCCCCTCTCATTGGTCACCAGGTCCACCGAGGAATGCAACCCGCTGCCGGTTTCCCCCCAACGGATTCTCACCTCCCGGCCGGGGGCCGGATTGTGAAAGGTATCCGTGACCCGGACTCGGAACACCACGTTTTCTTCAGGCCCCAGCGGTTCCGGAATGCCCGAGAGATCAAGGATATGCCGACTGGCCGCCGGAATGGTGGTCACCGCCCAAA
Organism: Atribacteraceae bacterium; assembly: GCA_035477455.1. Taxonomy (NCBI): domain Bacteria; kingdom Pseudomonadati; phylum Atribacterota; class Atribacteria; order Atribacterales; family Atribacteraceae; species Atribacteraceae bacterium. The sequence goes on along the minus strand of DATIKP010000029.1, from coordinate 4,277 downwards.
CCACATTACCGATACCCCAATGCGCCGCCATCCCGATCAACCGATAAGTTCCGGCCCGGGTCGGCAGAAGGAATCGGCCTTCGACAAAGCCGTCTACGGTGGTTCGGGGAGCCAGATAGGTCCCTTCAACAACAACCGGATTTCCCAGCGCGTCTTCCCAACGCCACTGCGGTTCCACCCGATGCACCGGGGACCCATTGCGATCGAGGATGCGCATAGTAAAGGTATGGTTGGTACCTACCGTCCTGATGAGTTTATCCGCCGGGGATACCCTCACCAGTCGGTCCGGGATTGCGGATACCGCCCACACGCTCCGGTATTCCTCAATCGCTCCACAACGAACCAATAGGTCATACCGGCCCCCCGCCGGAAAAGTAGGAAGGAAGGCGAAAAACCCATCTCCCCCAGTGATCGTCTCATAGGTCGCGACGTAATGACTCGGGCGGTTTACCTCAAGCATCACCGACTTGTTTGGGCAGGGAACGCCATCCCCGTCGGTTACTTTTCCGGACACCGCAAACGGCACCCTCTCCGGCCATTCAGCGTTGAGAGAAGCGAAGTCGAGAAAGGCCGCCTCCTGCGGGAGGACAGTCAATAACTCCTGCCGGAGGTAAAAGTCCTGAAGCCGGAATGCGATCGGGTGTTCCCCCGCTGGACGACCGGGGAACACCAGGTCCACCCGGCCGTCAGCCAGCGTGATCTCGGCGGATTCCCCGCCAATGACATATTCGATCACCGCTTCCTCCAACGGAATGTCCCGGTAGTGAAGCTCCACCGCGATAGGAATGGGATGGTGTTCTTTAGCCGACAGGGGAAGCGCAACGTAGAGACTGAGGTCTTCTTCCGGAGTAAACGTTTTTTCGGCGACATTACCGCCGCGGTCTTCAAAATGGATCGTCCTGGTACCGTCAAAGGGGACGAACACCAACCAGGACTGGGTATGGTCGGCCAAGCGGGCCAGCATCGATACCTCGGTTTCGTCAACCACCCGGCCGGAGAGTGTGACGCCGCCCTCCCTCACCACCGCTTTTTCGAGAACTATCTGGGGCGGTTTCGCATCCCGTAGAATCCGGTGGCGGGCCACCTCCTGTCCGTCCACCACGAGCCACAACTCGTTCTCCCCTTCCCGCAGGTTTAACCGAAGGAGAGTTGTTGTCGGCCCATGCCCCGCTCCCGAGGCTACGAGTTCGCCGTTTTGAAACAGGAGAAAGGGTTTTCCCGGCGCTGTCAGCTGAATATCGAGATAAAGCGCCCCGGTTACTTCCGGAAAAGGGGAAAGGAACCAGCTGCCTTCCTCAGGAGAGGAGGAGCTGCCTTCGTCATCAGAAGAGGAGGAGCTGCCTTCGTCATCAGAAGAGGAGGGGCCGCCTTCGTCATCAGGAGAAAAGGATGTCCCATTCCCCCCGTCTATCCGCTCTATAATAAGGAAAGACACGGTGACCGTGCAATCGCCCCAACGGGCGGTGATCTCTTCTTGGCAGGAGAAAAGCGGGGCGGTATACCATCCATCGGGAGCGATCGTTCCATAAACCGCCGACCAGGTAACGAGCTCCGTCACCGTCTCTTCACCGAACAGAGCCTGGAAGCGGTACCGCTCCCCACCATTTAGGCGGTCGGGGATTTCCGGGACGATGAAACAAGAGCCCTCGCTCCCAACCGTCCAACATCCAGACAGCGGGAAAACCAAGACAAGAGGAAGGATAAGGATGGCCCATAACCCCTTACTGAACACCTTTCTATTCAAAGCAACGCCTCGATTTCCCGGCGAAGCGCCTCGACATTGCCCTCTCTCACCGGCCGAAGCGAACGTTCCCGATTTTCCCGAAAGGATTCCGCCGCGAGCAAGGCCAATTCGTAATACCGACGGGCCAAGTCACGTTCGTTCCGGTTCAGGTAAAAGTCACCCACTGTGCGGTACCCGATCATCAGATGTTCAAAAGCCTCCGCGGTCAGGGGATTACGCTTTGCCGCCTCCTCCATCAGGGCGAGGCCCCGGTCGAACTGACCCATTTCCAGATGAAGAAGGCCCAGGTGCTCCAGAAAATACGGCTGGAACGGCGCGATATCGACCGCCCGGCGGGCCGCGTCCAGGCTCGAGGCCCGGTAAAAGTCTCCCCTCCCTGCGTGAAAAAACTGACGGTTGATTCGGCTCAACGCGTACCAGGCCTCTGCGTTCCAAAAATCACGGGAAACCGCCCGCTGGTAAAAGAACCGGGCATACTCCAGTTCACCCCGCCGGGCGTAGATGTCCGCCCACTTGGCGTACCTGGTCCCATCGATTGCCAGAACAGAAAAGACCAGGAGGAGAAAGGCTCCTCCCGTGAGAAAACTCCACCGCACCGGAATTCTTTTTCTGAAAAGCGCCGATGTGGACAGTTCGTTCAGACGTCCGGCGGCAGCTCCGGCAAAGAACCACACAGCCAAAGCATACGAACCCAAAGCGAAGTTGACGTCCACTATACCGTGCACAAATCCCATAAAGACGATCCCCAACATTCCAACTGAAATGATCGTCTCCTCCGGATCGTTTTTGCCGCGGGCCATCAAGACCCCGCCGAACAGACTCCCCAGAAGGACAATCAAAAGGAGAAAACCGACTATCCCCCCTTCCACCAACACCTGAACGAAATAATTATGTGGATTCTCAGTGGTATATGGGGCAGAGCGGTACCCCAGATACAGCGCCGGCCAGCCTCCTCCTCCCCAACCCGCAAGCGGCCGCTCTCTGACCATCGACCAAGCGTCCCGGTAAAAGAGCAACCGTTCGAATACACTCTGATCCTGCCAGCTAAACCCCCAGAATCGGGAAAAATGTTGGGCGGGGTTTAAGTCACCCAGTCCGATGACCAAAAGAAGTCCAATCAACAACGCGGCTACCAACCCCGGCCGGAAGTTCACCCGCTTGAGCGGCCGCTCTCCCCCCAGTAACGGAAAGAGCGTCATTTCAGCCAGCATACACAGCGCCCCACCGCCAACGATCACCAGGAAAAACCGCCCGCCTTCCCCATCGATCAGATAGCGATTGAGATTGTTCAACACGACAGCAAGGACCAAGATTTGGCCCAAGGCCCGCACAAAAAAGGCGGCTCGATTCCCCCGCGGGAGGACGAAGAGAATAAAGGCGACCGAAAGCGTAAAGGTCAGTAGCCCCCCGCGGGAAAAGGTGAAGAAAAGGCCGGCGAGCAGGAAAAAGCCGGCGAAGGAGATCACCAGGCGCCAGACACGACCGGGTTTACTGAGAAGAAGAATGAGGGAGGCCAAAAATCCCATGGCAAAATATGCCGCGGTGGTGTTGGGGTACTGAAAGACGGAGTGGAGCCGTCCGGCGAGAAAGAGTTCTCTCAGGTCCATTCCCAGGGGACGGGCCAGGGGCGGAATCCAGCCGAATCGGTAGGCATACCCCAGAAACACCAAGAAGCTCCCGTTCAGGATAAAACCCAAGAGAGCGATCTGTTTCCAGAAGCGCTCCGCAAATAGTTCCCGGGCAGCGAGAAAGAGGAGGAATAAGACTGCCAGGCTGAGGAATCCCCGGTAGGCCAGGCCCCGGTCTGCGGCTAAAGGGAGATTGAGGGCATAAAGAGCGACTATTAACAAAAGAATGAGAGCGGGCAGCCCCAGGTTGAGTCGCTCCGTGCGATAAAACGCCCGCAGGCCGAAACAGGCGAGCACCAGGACACAAAAGACGGCATAGAAGGGAAACCGCTCGTAATCGAAATACAGCCCCCGAAAGTACGGTGACCACAAAACGAGAACCAGGAGAGCGATCCGGCAAATCCGGTCGGTGGGAGCGAGCAGCGGTCGTTCCATGACCGGAGAGAGCACCGGCTTGAGCTTCTTCTTTTGCGAGGCCATGACCTCATTATACCGAATCATTCCCCTCTTGAAAATACGGTGAATCTATCCCCAACCTTCTTGTAACCTCAATATATCCCTTTCCGCTTTCGCAGGACCGAAAGGGTCATCCAGAGAATTTGCAGGTCGAAGCGGAAGGAACGGTGTCGGAGATAATACTCGTCGCAGGCCACTTTTTCCTCGATGGTCAAGTCTTCGCCGCCCTGAACGACAGCCCAGCCGCTTACGCCCGGCTTAATCCGATGGACTCCCCGCTCCGTGCGCATCCGGATCAGGACTTCCTGGTTGTAGAGAGCCGGGCGGGGGCCAACCAGGGACATCTCCCCCCGCAGGACGTTAAGCAACTGGGGGATTTCGTCAAGGGACGTTTTGCGGAGAACCCGGCCAGCCGGCGTGTAATAGGACTCGATTCCCCGTGCAAGGAG
>DATIKP010000028.1 GCA_035477455.1 Atribacteraceae bacterium | reverse complement strand
AGATGAGGCGGGGCTGATGGCAACGGGGTCTTGCTGAAATGAGTTTTTGCAGCAAAATCAATTTTTCCAATACGGCACGGCGTATTGTCGTAGAATGTGAAGGTCTTTTTCTGCTGGTTTTGTGGTCGCACGCGCGTTCCTCGGCATCGTTTGGTATGTGGCCAGAGCTATCCATAATAGAACGGAGAAGAAACAAAGGATATAATTTGGTCGAAGAGCCTTTGGAAAGGCAAAATGGAAAATCCTGGAGGGAGGACGGTGATGCAGGGATTGTACGGAACAGGTCTGGGCGGATCGAATCTGGCGGCCATCGACTTTGCCGAGAATGAAAGACGGCAGACCCCCTACGCCGTGTTGTGGCTGCTCTTTTTCGCCGTGGCCCTGGTCGTTCAGCTCGTACTCCTACCCCGCTTCTTTCTCCGCTTTCATGCTGGGGATGGCCTCCGGGTGGGGGGTGACTGGCTTTTCTTTCATCGTCTCGCGGTAGACTTGAGTGAAGCCATCCGGGCACAGGGGTGGTCGGCCTGGACACTACGCCCCGCCAACCAGGCCCCGGCCGGAATTGCCGCCGCCATCTATGCCCTGACTGTTCCCCGTCCCTTTATGGTGCTTCCCCTTAATGCGGCCCTCCATGCCACTTCCGCCGTGCTCTTGTTGCTGATCCTACAGCGACTGCTTCCCGATTGGCGAAAAGCTCTGTGGGGAGTGCTTCCCTTTTTTTTCTTCCCCTCGACGCTTACCTGGCTCGCCTCACTCCACAAGGACGGCTTCTTCATCGCCGGTTTTTTCTGCTTCATTCTGGGGTGGGTCAACCTGACCGCCGGCCTTGCTGAACCACCAAATTGGCGGAAACGACTCCTGAACCTGAGCGCCGTTGCGGCCGGTGGCTGTCTGGTCTGGATCGTCCGGCCCTATGCTGTCCAATTTCTTTTCGTGCTTGGATTTCTCCTGGCGCTGGGGGTAAGCGGGTGGCTGCTGGGGAGAGGCAGAAAACTGGCAAGTGTTCGAAAGCACTTGACAGTCTCGTTTCTCTATCTATGGATGGTGTGCGGGGTCCTTTATCCTCTGGTGAACTGGGAGGGGATGGAGGTTGATACAGTAGCAGTAGCAGAGGTTCTCTGGCGCAGGACTTGGCTGGTTCCTGCGTTCTTGGATTCCCGCCTTTATTCCATCTCTATCGTTAGGGAAAATTATATTATTAAAACTTACCCCACTGGCGGAAGCATGATCGATGAGGAAGTCTCCTTTCACAACGCCTGGGATTTAGCTCTCTATACGCCCCGCGCCTTCCAGATCGCCCTCTTGTCACCTTTTCCCCGGCACTGGCTTGAGGAGGGGGACGCTCGAAGCCAATACCCTCATGCGCCGGGTTTCCGGGTTTGAAATGGTGGTGGTATATGCGAGCCTGCTTGGCCTCTTCTTTACCCTGGTATTCTGGAGGAATCGGCTCGAGCTGTGGGTGGTGGGGCTATGTTCGCTCGGTATGATGTTACCGTTTGCCCTGGCTATTCCGAATGTAGGGACGCTGTACCGCTTGCGCTTTGGTCCCCTCCTGCTCCTGGTGGCCCTGGGAATTACCGGGTTTATCCGGTGGCGGTCGTTACGCCGTTGATATAAGACAAATTGCTGCGGAGAGGAATGTGCGGTTGTGTGCGGAATTTGTGGGTTCGTTGATGTAGGAAAAGCCTTTCCTCCCGGGGAATATGAGACGATGGTGGAAAGAATGGCCGGGACGCTGGTCCACCGCGGGCCCGATGACCGGGGAAGCTGGGTGGATGAGGAAGCGGGAGTGGCGCTCGGTCATCGGCGTTTAGCCATCCTCGATCTCTCGCGGGAAGGCCGCCAGCCGATGGTAAGCCACAGTGGCCGCCTGATCATCGTCTATAACGGGGAGACGTACAATTACCGGACGATTCGGGAAGAATTACCGAATGTTGTCTGGCGGGGCTCTTCCGATACCGAAGTAATGCTTGAGGCCTGTGAGCACTGGGGTGTGGAGGAGGCGCTCGAGTGGTTCGTGGGCATGTTCGCTTTTGCCCTGTGGGACAGGGAGGAACGGGTACTGTACCTGGTGCGGGACCGGTTGGGGATCAAGCCACTCTATTACGGCTCTGCCGGAGGGACGCTGGTTTTTGCCTCCGAGCTGAAAGCCTTCCATGCCTATCCCACTTTCCAGGCCGATATTGACCGGGAGGGGTTGGCCCGCTTTCTACGCTTAGGCTATGTTCCCGAACCGCTGACTATTTACCGGGGAATTCGTAAACTCCCACCCGGCACGATAGTCAGAGTGCATTTTGAAAGAATGAGCGAGTGGTCCGAACCCCGCCCCTACTGGTCGGCCCAGGAAATTGCCCGTCGGGGACTCTCCAACCCCTTTGTCGGGACCGGGGAAGCGGCTGTCCAAGCCTTGGATGTGCTGCTCGATGAAGCAGTAGCCCTGCGGATGATCGCCGACGTTCCCCTGGGAGCCCTGCTGTCAGGCGGGATCGATTCGTCGGTGGTGGTGGCCAAAATGTGTACAGCCTCCCCTGGCCGGGTCAAGACCTTTACCATCGGCTTTGCGGAAACGGAGTACGACGAAGCCCCCTCCGCCCGCCGAGTGGCCCGCCACTTGGGGACTGACCATACCGAATTCATTCTGACCCCGGAGGAGAGCCGTTCGCTCATCCCCTCTCTTCCCGAACTCTACGACGAACCCTTCGCCGACTCTTCCCAGATTCCCACCGCTTTGCTTTGTCGCCTGACCAGGGAGTCGGTCACTGTCGCCCTATCCGGTGACGGGGGTGACGAGCTGTTTGCCGGCTACACTCGCCATGTCTTCGGACCGGACCTGTGGCGGAGAATCTCCGGCCTGCCTCTCGGGATCCGCCGAATGGCCGGTGGTTGGTTCTCCCGACTGTCTCCCCGCCTGATGCATGGGGCGTACCAGGTGCTCGACCCATTATTGAAGAGCCAAAATCGGCAGCGCCAACCGGCGGAGAAATTCCGGAAACTCGCCTCTGTCCTGGACGTAACGTCTCCCGGGGAACTCTATCAACGGCTGGTCTCTCAGTGGAGGGACCCCGCGGCGGTGGTGATTGGAGTCACTGGAGAGAACCAATCTCCTGTACTGGGGTGGCGCGGGGAAGGGACAGCCGGCGTAGCTGGTGAGATGATGCTCGCCGATCTTGTGACTTATCTGCCTGGAGATATTCTCAGCAAGATCGACCGGGCCAGTATGGGGTTTGGTTTGGAAGTCCGGGTCCCACTCCTGGACCACCGGGTGGTGGAATTCGCCTGGACCCTTCCCATGCACCTGAAGGTGTGGGAAGGAAAAGGCAAGTGGATTCTACGCCAAGTATTGGACAAATATGTTCCTCGGGACCTCGTGGAGCGTCCGAAAATGGGTTTTGCCGTTCCTCTCGCTAGCTGGTTGCGGGGACCCTTGCGGGATTGGGCGGAAGACCTCCTGGCCGAGGAACGGCTGAAACGGGAGGGATATTTTCGGCCTGAGCCGGTCCGGCAGGTCTGGCGGGACCACCTGACCGGAAAAAGCCCTGGCCAGCACCAGCTCTGGTGCGTGTTGATGTTCGAGGCCTGGCTGGCACGCTGGGGATAAACGATGACATGGGAGGCTGGTATGAATCTATTCCCCGGATTTGACGATTTTTCATCCGGCCGGGAACGAATAGCAGTAGTCGGTTTGGGATATGTGGGGTTGCCCCTGGCGCTACTTCTGGCCAAACGGTTTTCGGTCATCGGGTTTGACCGAGATCAGTCCCGAATCGCTGAGCTGAGCGAGGGAGAGGACCGGCGCAAAGAAGTGCCTCCCGCTGTTCTTGCCGCCTCATCCGTCGAATGGACGTCCCAGCCCGATAGATTGCATTCCGCCCGTTTGTTGATTATCACCGTGTCCACACCGGTCGATGACCACCGCAACCCGGATCTTACCTTCCTCGCGTCTGCCTCCCGGATAGTGGGGAAATATCTCACCCAGGGGTCAGTGGTGGTTTATGAATCGACCGTCTACCCGGGAGTGACTGAAGGGGTCTGTATCCCCATCCTGGAACGGGAGTCGGGTCTCAGGCATGGCCGGGATTTCCGGGTCGGGTATTCACCGGAGCGAGTCAATCCGGGAGACTTGCACCATACCCTGGAGCGTATCGTTAAGGTGGTGGCGGGCTGTTGCGGGGAAACGCTCGAGCTGCTGGCCCGGGTATACGGAAGCGTCATCGAAGCGGGGGTGTACCGAGCTCCCAGCATCAAAACGGCGGAGGCGGCCAAGGTTATCGAGAACACCCAGCGGGACCTGAATATCGCTCTGATGAACGAACTGGCGATCATCTTTCACCGTTTGGGATTGGATACCCGGGAAGTCTTGGAAGCGGCGGGGACCAAATGGAATTTCCTTCCCTTCGAGCCGGGCCTGGTGGGGGGGCACTGTATCGGGGTGGATCCCTACTATCTAACTTATAAAGCGGAGGAGACCGGATATCTCCCTCAGGTAATCCTGGCTGGACGGCGAATTAACGATTCCATGGGCAACTATGTGGCCGAACAGACGGTGAAACTGCTGCTGCGGGCGGAGAAAGGCATCAAAAACGCCCGGATTCTGATCATGGGGGTGGCCTTCAAGGAGAACGTCCGGGATGTCCGCAACAGCCGGGTAATCGACATCGAACGGGAATTGCGGGAATTTGCGGTTGATCCCTTACTGTTCGACCCGGTGGTCTTGAAAAGTGAAGTCGAGGAAGAGTATGGGATAACTCTTCTTGAGGAGATCGGGGAAAAGGCACCCTACGATGCGGTAGTCCTGGCGGTTCGGCATCGGGAATTCTCGCCCTATTATGGGGTGGACGCGCTATTGCCCCTCTTCCGGGGGGTCCCGGTACTCGTGGATGTCAAGGGGGCATGCGACCGCCGAAAAGCCGAGGCGGCGGGGTGGTACTGGAGATTATGAGGCAGGAGAAGGATGATTGGGGAGGCTTGCGTGTCTAACTACTTGGTGACCGGTTGCGCGGGATTTATCGGAAGCGTCGTGACGGAGCGACTCTTGCGGGATGGCCATACAGTGACGGGGGTCGACAATCTGAACGACTATTACGACATCCGCCTGAAAGAGTATCGGCTGGCCCGCTTGCGGGATCAGGTGGGGTTACGGGATGTTCGGGGAGACATCGAGGACAGGGCATCCCTGCGGAAGGTTTTTGAAGAAGGCGGAGCCTTCGATGCGGTGGTGAATCTGGCGGCTCGGACGGGGGTCCGGGCCAGTCTACGCGATCCGGGAAGTTACCTGGCCACCAATGTGATGGGCACTCTCCATCTGCTGGAATTGAGCCGGGAATACGGAGTGCCCAAATTTGTCCTCGCGTCGACCTCTTCACTATACGCTGGGCAAAAAATGCCCTTCCGGGAGGAACTCCCGGTCAACACTCCCATTTCCCCCTATGCGGTGAGCAAGAAAGGAGCGGAAATACTGGCCTACACCTGGCATTATCTGTACGGGATCGATGTATCGGTAGTGAGGTATTTTACTGTCTACGGGCCGGCCGGACGGCCGGACATGAGCATCTTCCGCTTTATCAGGTGGATTGCTGAGGGGGAGACGGTGGTGCTTTTCGGAGATGGAACCCAGAGCCGGGACTTCACTTATGTGGAGGACGTCGCCCGGGGGACCGTCGCGGCATTGCGGAGAGTGGGCTTTGCAACTGTCAACTTGGGTTCGGATAGCCCCCATACTCTTAACGAAGTGATCGGTCGGATCGAGAAGCTGGCCGGGAAGCAGGCAGTGATCGAACACCGGGATTTTCCCCGAACTGACGTTCCCGCCACTTGGGCCCATATTGGTAAGGCCAGGGAGCTTTTGGGCTGGCAGCCGGAGGTTTCTCTCGGTGAGGGATTGCGGCGGACAGTTGAGTGGTATCTGGAACACCGCGGCTTTGCGAAAACACTGTCTCTGGACGAGTTCCCCGGGCGGTGTTAGGGAAGAAGCGCGGATGGGAGGAAGCAATGAAGCGATGAAGAAGTTTCCTCCATCACTGATCACCGCTCACCCATCACTATGCACTGTTCACTGTGCTTTTTCGGAGGAGGCATGAGGGTGTGGCCAAAGTCCTCGTCGTTTCCCATTACGCGCCGACTCTCGTGAACTTCCGGGGGGTTCTCATTCGGTCGATGACCGAGGCCGGGCATAAAGTGGTAGCCCTGGGTCCGGAACCGGGATATGGGGAAGCCCTGGAAGCCCTGGGTGCGCGGTACCGGCAGTATCCCCTGGAGCGAACCGGGCTAAATCCCCTTCACGATTACGGCACCCTCCGTTCCCTGGTTCGGATAATCCGGGAGGAAAGCCCGGAGATAGTGTTTTCGTACGCGGTAAAACCGGTCATCTACGGGTCGAAGGCGGCGGGAGCCTGCCGGGTTCCCGGTATCTATTCGATGATCACCGGTTTGGGGTATGCCTTCGGGGCGGGCGACTGGAAGAGGATGATGGTCACGGCGCTGGTGTGTAATATGTACCGGCGTTCCCTCCGGTTGAATCGAGCGGTGTTTTTCCAGAATCCCGACGACCGGGACCTCTTTGTCCGACTTGGTCTGCTACCCGAAGGAGCGCCTCCGGTGCTGGTCAACGGTTCCGGGGTGGATCTTGACCGTTTTTACTGGGTCCCCCCCCCGCCGCCGCCTTTGACCTTTCTCCTGGTTGCTCGGTTGCTCCGGGACAAGGGGATCGGGGAGTTTGTCGCGGCCGCCCGAGTGTTGAAAAGACGTTATCCCGCAGCGGACTTCCAGATGCTCGGACCGCTCGATCCCAATCCTACGGCGTTACGGAGAGAGGAGGTCGAGAACTGGTCCAGGGAGGGAATTATCCGGTACCTGGGGGAAACCCGCGATGTACGTCCCTTCCTGGAACGGGCCCACGTTTTTGTCCTCCCCTCCTACCGGGAGGGCACTCCCCGCTCGGTACTCGAGGCCATGGCCGTGGGACGGCCGGTGATTACCACCGCTGCGCCGGGTTGTCGGGAGACGGTTCGCCCCGGAGAAAACGGTTGGCTGGTCCCGGTACAAAACGTCACGAAACTGGTCGAGGCGATGGACTTCTTTCTCCAGAACCCGGAACGGATATTGGTAATGGGTCAGGCTTCCCGGCGAATCGCCGAGGAGAAGTATGATGTCAGGCAGGTGAACCAAGTTCTGATGCGCACGATGGGGCTGGGGTCGCATGATGGTTGAAATGAAACACCGGGATGGCCAGAGATCGACGATGCTCGTGACTGGCGGGACCTGCCCGGTGGGAGAGTGTTTCCTGCGGAAAATTGCGGCCGCGGGCCACTTCCGTATCGTGTGCCTGGTGCGTCCGGAAAGAGACGCTTCCTCTCTGCGGGACCTACCTATTGAGTTTATCCACTGTGACCTGGATCGCGACCCGCTTTCCCCGGAGTGGCTGCGGGATGTCGATCTTGTGGTCCATGTCGCCGGCATCCGCCGGGTGATACCGGTGCTGGAGGCGATGGAGCGTTCGGGAGTCGGAACGGGGCTCTTTGTCAATACGGCGGCGGTGCATTCCCGCTTTTCCGTGGCCAGTCAAGAATACCGGTGTTTGGAGGATCGGATGATCGAATACTGCGAACGGACCGGGATCCGGTACGCGGCAATCCGGCCGACCATGATCTACGGGGATGGCCGGAACCGTAACGTGAGTCTTCTCGTCCGTCACCTGTCCCGTCATTCTTTTTTTCCTCTGTTCGGCTCCGGAGAGGCCCTGGTCCAACCGGTTTTCTACCAGGATGTAGCCGGGGCGCTTGTCTCACTTCTGGCGTACCCCGAGGTGTGGGGGCGGTTCTACGATACCGGAGGGAAGGCGTCCTTCTCCTACCGGCGGTTTGTGGAGGCGGTCGGTGCAGTCCTGGGAAAAAAAGTCCGTTTCGTGCGTTTACCGGTGCAGGCCGGGATCACTCTGGCCCGGTTGGGAGAACGGATGGGTCGGTTGGTGCCCTGGACGGAAGAACAGGTGTTACGCAGTACCGAAGACCGGGTGACTGACAACACCCCCGCCCGGGAGGCTTTCGGATACGATCCCCGCGGTTTCTGGGAAGGGTTGGAGGCCGAAATCACCGCACTGCGGAGCAGAGGAGTTCTTCAGTGAAGGGGGAAGGGATTGGTTATCGTACGGCCAAACGGACCTTTGATTTTGTAATATCCCTGGTCGGACTTGTGATCCTGTCACCGCTCATCCTGTTGGTCAGTATGTGGATCCGGCGGGATTCCCCGGGTCCGATTTTTTTCCGGCAGCGTCGCGTGGGACGGGAAAACCGCGCGTTTTTGATTTTCAAGTTCCGGACCATGTACTGCACTACACCGAACGTGGCCAAAGACATTCTCCTTGC
>DATIKP010000027.1 GCA_035477455.1 Atribacteraceae bacterium | reverse complement strand
AGGCCACCCTTGATCACCCTTGACCGCCGGGTCCCGATACCCCTGTACTACCAGCTCAAGGAGTTGCTCCGCCGGGACATTGAGTCCGGCGAGTACCAGCCGGGAGACACCCTGCCCTCTGAGCGGACCCTCTCTGAACGGTACCTGATCAGTCGTCCCACCGTCCGACAGGCCATCCGGGAATTGGTCTACGAGGGGTTGCTCGAGCGGGAGAAGGGACGAGGAACCTTCATCGCCCGCCCCAAGATCAACTATGGCTTCATCCAGCAGTTTGTCACCTTCTACGACGACATGGCCCAGAAGGGGTTTCTCCTCAAGACCAGAGTGCTCCGCCAGGAAGAGGAACCGGCCTCCCGTCCCCTGGCTGCCCTCCTGGACGTCCCGGAGGGAGAACCCCTGGCGGTCATCGAGCGGATCCGCTTCCTGGAAGACGCCCCCATCGTGAAAGTGACCAACCACCTCCCCCTGAAGCTCTGCCCGGATCTCCTCACCGCCGACCTCACCGACCGCTCCCTCTACCGGTTTATCGGTGAGCGTTACCGACTCCACCCTCATCGGGCAGCCATCACCCTGGAAGCCATCGTGGCCGATGCCCTGGACGCCGAACTTCTCCAGGTCCCGGAAGGCGCCCCCCTCTTACTCATGAAAAACACCACCTTCACCACCGACGGTATTCCCATGGACTATTTCCAGTCCCGCTTTCGGGGTGACCGGGGGAAAGTGAAGGTGGAAGTGTTCGAGAGTAATAATTTGCGCGTTCCCTGATATGGCAATCAAGGGGCGAATTAAAACCCTTTACACCGAGACAGCGGAGGCTGTTCCAGTTGATCGGAACTTGTGGGAATACATCCTTTACCATTGCTGTCCAAAACAAATCGAAATCAGGTTATTCGGCCCTTAGTTACGCTCTTTTGACGGGCTCATGTGCTGACTTGGATATTCCGAAACTGGGGATGGGGTCTTGTGGGGACCGTTCCGCTCCTTCCCGAGTTTGCGGTGGGTTAACTTCTTCCTCCCTTTATGGAGGAAATGGTAGTACCCCGTCCGCGTGTTGCGCAGTCGGGTCGAACAGACTTAAAAGACTTTCTGATAGAGTTCCCCGGGCCGGTGTTCGTTGACCTAAGTCAAGGTGGAGCGCTGGAAGCGCCTTTGACTCCAGGTGTTTACGTTTGTACGGGCCGATGGCCAGTCTTTCGCGGACCTCTCGGAGGGAATGCACCTGGTGAGCGGGCAAGAGAGCCTGGCCACGAATTGGTCCCTTGGGAGAAATTCTTGGTTCTCCATTCCGATCCGGCGTCCTGGACCAGCCGGTGGGAACCGTATTTGTTGAATGTCTGTAGAATCTGGGCGCAGGCTCTCTACTGATTCATGGGAGACCTCCTTTTGGTTTTTTTTGGTATGATGTAGCTACCATCAATCTGCCTGAGGGAGGTCTTCCTTTTGACAGATGTAGTTTCGGGAAAAGTTATTTTGGAAAGAGTGAGATAAACCAATAAAAGGAGGCATTTATTTGAAGCCGATACGCTTTGCCTTGGTTGGTGCGGGACGAGCGGGCATGGTGCATGCCCGGAACCTGGTTGGCTATATTCCCGAAGGGGAATTGGCGGCGATTGTGGACGTGAATCGGGAAACGGCGGAAAATTCAGCCCGGGAAGTGGGAATCGACCGGGTTTACCAGGACCTCGAGGAGTGTTTGAAAAAAGAAACGCTGGACGCTATCTGTATCGGCTCTCTCACCTTCACTCACCGGGAAATTGTGGAAAAGGCGTCGACAGCAGGACTGCACATCTTTTCCGAAAAGCCTCTGGCCCAAAACCGGAAGGAAGCGGAAGCGATCCTTCAGGTGGTGAAAAAAGCCGGGGTGAAATTCCAGATCGGATTCATGCGCCGTTATGACCCGGCGATGCAGGAAGCCCAGCGAATGATCGCAAAAGGAGCGATTGGCGATCTCGTGGTCATCAAATCCACCGGGCGGGGCCCCGGCCTGCCGCCGCCCTGGATCTGGGACCGACAGAAAAGCGGGGGAATGTTCGCCGAAGTGTCCGCGCACGATATCGATGCCGTGCTCTGGTTTGCCGGGAAAAAGCCGGAAAGAATTTATATGGAAGCGGGAAATTATAAATCACCTCAAGCCCGTAAAGACTTTCCCGATTTTTATGACCACTATGTGGTGACCATTGCCTTTCAGGATGGACCAATGGGAGCGATCGACGGAGGTTGCCCGGTCGGGTATGCCTATGATGCCAGGATGGAGATTCTGGGTACTGAGGGAATGATCCGAATCGGAGAAACAGAGACGACTGGCCCGGTCCTGATGACTCTCGATAAAAAAGCGGTGCGTGACAATCATGCCAGTTGGCGCTTCCGGTTCAAGGAAGGCTACCTGGAAGAACTGAAGGCCTTTATCGACTGTATTCGTAACGACCAGGAACCGATCCCAAGTATACTGGATGGGTTCCGAGCCGTGAAAGTGGTGGAATACGCTCACCGGTCCCTGGCCCAGCAATCGCCGATCCGCATCGAAGAGGAGTGGTGAAAAGTGACTTGTTTTATCGGGTGTGATCTGGGGACCACTTCGACAAAAACTGGACTGTTTGACGAAAACGGAAAGCTCCTCGCTTTTTCCGCCCAGGAGTCCCGGCTTATCTATGGAAAAGACGGGAGTGTGACTCAAGATCCCTATGAAATGCTTGAATCGGTGGTCAAGGGGATTCGTGACGTTTTGGAGCAAAGCGGTGTGAAACCGGCAGAGGTCGCGGCGGTGGCTCTCGATGGTCAAATGGCGGGGATTATGGGAGTAACCAACGAGGGGGAGCCGGCCACTCCCTATGATTCCTGGTTGGATATTCGATCGGCCCGCTATGCGGATTTGATGAAGGAGAAGAGTGAAGAACTGATTATCCGTCGGTCTGGGATGGGACCCAGCGTCAACCACGGACCGAAAATTCTCTGGTGGAAAACGGAACATCCGGACGTGTACCGGAGCATCGCCCGGTTTACCGTCCCGGCCGACTGGGTGGTCCAGAAATTAGCGAATCTGTCCGGAGAAGAAACCTATATCGACTATACGTATATTCACTTTTCGTGCTTTGCCGACTTGGTCCACAAGCAGTGGGACGAGGAACTCATCGGGTTGTTCGGCCTGGAGGTCGATAAATTTCCCCGGATTGTCGAACCCTGGACGGTGGTCGGCCGGTTGGGTTATGATGGTGCGGCGAAAACCGGCTTACTGCCGGGTACACCCCTGGCGGCTGGTTGTGGTGACCAGGCGGCCAACGTTCTGGGTGCGGGGGTAGTGGAAGAGGGGGTGGCCTTTGACGTAGCCGGCACCGCCTCATGTTTTTGCCTCAATGTCAAGGACTATGCCCCCGATATCCTCCATAAAACATTGCTCGTTCCTCGCTCGGTTATTCCCGGGTTTTTTTACCCCATGGCCTACATCAACGGTGGTGGGTTGGACCTGGAATGGGCGAAAAACGAGTTGTTCCGGGATCTGGCCGACCAGCCGGACGCTTTCGTTCGGATTACTGCAGAGGTGGAAAAAGCTGTTCCTGAGCCAGCGGGTGTGGTTTTTGTCCCCCACCTGCGGGGTCGTAACTGTCCGACTCAACCGGCGATGCGGGGCGTGTTTGCCGGGTTCAGCTGGGACCACTCCCGGGAACACCTGTTCCGGGCGATCCTGGAGGGTATTTCCTTCGAGTACTCTTTTTACCTGAAGATTATCAAGGAATTGATACCGCAGGTAAAATTTCACGAGGTTCGGGTCATTGGCGGAGGATCGAAGTCTTCCCTGTGGAACCAGATCAAGGCCAGTATTTTGGGCGTTCCGTATGCGGTGCTCAACCGCCGGGAATGCGCCGTATGGGGCGCGGCGATGGTCGCCGGACATGCGGCGGGAGCCTTTCCGGATCTCCCGGCAAAATCCGCCGGGTCAGTCGAAATCGTTGAACGATTTACACCCTCGGAAAAACTTAGCCAGGCGTATGCTCCCTACCTTTCCTATTATTTGGAAACGATGGAACGAATGGGAGAAGTCTTCACCAAACATCAGTCTTTGCTTTAAAAAGGAGCGTGTATGATGAAAGCAGCAGTATTTTCCTACCCTCCCCACGTAGATATACGAGATGTGGAGACGCCGCAGCCGGCCAGAGGGGAAGTAGTCGTTGAAATTCAAGCCGCCGCTTTATGTGGAACGGATTTGCGTATTGCCCGCAATGGTCATGGAACCATCGGAGACGGCGAAACCAGAATACTGGGTCACGAGGTGGTAGGGACCATTTATGAAGTGGGAGACGAAGTGGAAAACCTCGTTCCAGGACTCAATGTGGCCGTGGCTCCGAATTTTGGGTGTGGCCGCTGCCGGTACTGTGCGGCGGGAAACACCAACCATTGTTCGGAGAATAAGGCCCTGGGCATTACCTATGACGGCGGCTTTGCCCGCTATATGCGGGTCCCTGAACGGGCGGTCCGCCAGGGTAACGTTTTTCCCCTGCCGGAGGAAGCGGATTTTGTGACCCTGTCCTTTGTGGAAGCGCTGGCTTGCGTGGTGCACGGATTTCTCCCCCTCCAGGTAGGGATGCAAGACCGGGTTTTGATTTATGGAGCTGGACCGATTGGCCTGATGTTCATGGAATTGTCGTTTCTACGGGGGGCAGGTGAAGTGTGGTTGGCCGACCTCAGCCCCGAGCGTTTACAGACTGCCCGGGAAAAAGGAGCGGGGATCATCCCGGTCAGGGAGCAACCGGTGAAGGAAGTCATCCCTGAAGCCGATGTGATCGTTGTGGCTGCACCCTCTCCACAGGCTCAGAAAGAAGCAATTGAAATGGCCTCCCTCTTTGCCCGGGTCAATTATTTTGGTGGTCTACCGCCCCAGGTCAAAGAAGTTCCGTTACCCAGCAACCTCATTCACTATAAGGAAATGGTGGTGACCGGAACAACCCGTTCCAATAATGTTCATTTCCGGACGGCCCTGGACTTGATGCTATCCGGAAAAATCGACCTGTCGTACCTCGCCAGCCACGTTTTACCCCTGGAAGACATCGGAACAGGTCTGTCGTTGATGGAAAAACAGGAATCTTTGAAGGTAGTCCTCAAGCCTTGAATCAGATGAGTTTTCAGTTGAGACTAAATAAACAGTTGAAGATGATTGGAAAAAAGAAAGGATGATAATTATGAAACCGTTTAACGTAGTGATCGATCTTGCTACTGGAGATTTGGCTCCTGGTCGGAAGATAATTCGGAAGATGAGTGATGTGAAGAACATGTTTTTTGACACGGAAGCCGCTGAAAGATTGATAGAGAAGGGTAATCCACTGGTGTATGAGGTCATCTACGCCGATGTTCCGGAAGAGATCGGTCAACTTGGTCACTGCACCACGATCATCCATCCGGGCAAAGTCGGCCGGGAATATTTTCTCACCAAGGGACACTTCCATGAAAACCTGGGGACCGCTGAAATCTATTTCTGCCTGGCTGGCCAGGGAAAATTGATCATGGAATCCACCGACGGTGAGTGGGAAATCCTGGATATGTTTCCCGGTTCGTCGTCCTACATTCCCCCCTACTGGTCGCACAGGACCATGAACACCGGAAAAGGGCCCTTGGTTTTTTTCTGTATTTTCCCCGGTGACGCTGGTCATGATTACGCTACCATAGAAGAAAAGGGATACCCCAAGCTGGTAGTGGAAGAAAACGGCCGGACTACCGTAGTCGATAACCCGAAGCGGAAAGCATGAAAGGAGGATAAAGCCGTTGAACCTACCTGAAAAAGCTACCCAATCCACCATGTACTTTCTCGGGGTGACCACCGCGAAGTCCTCGATCATGAAAGTGTTTCCCCGTTGGGCCGAGGCGTTGGGACTGCACGGTGCCGTGTTGAAAGGTATCGATATCGCCATTCATGCACCCATAGAAGATTACCGGCAGGTAGTCGATTTTATCAAACACGACCCACAGTCGCTGGGCGCCCTAGTCACCACACATAAAATCGATCTCTATAATGCTACGCTGGATCAATTCGAATATCACGATCCCTATGCCCGGTTGTTCGGTGAACTCTCTTCGATCTCCAAGCGCAATGGTGAACTGAGGGGCCACGCCAAAGATCCGATATCCAGCGGATTGTCCATGGAAGCCTTCATTCCCCGGAACTTCTGGGCCAAGCATGGTGGGGAACTTTTCATCATGGGAGCCGGGGGAAGCGCCCGGGCGATCGCTGCCTATCTCTTTGCCCCAGAGAAAGAAGCGAACATGCCGACCAAGCTTTATGCAGCTAATCGGAGCACCCCTCGTCTTGAAGATATGCGGGACATTATGCGTCAGATCAACCCGAATATCGCTGCAGAATATATTCATTGCCCGGAGGCATCGGTGAATGACCAGATATTGGGCTCGCTCAAACCATATTCCCTGGTGGTCAACGCGACCGGACTGGGGAAGGATCGACCCGGCTCACCCTTGACCGATGGGGCTGTATTTCCGGAACATAGCTTAGCGTGGGAGATCAATTACCGGGGTGACCTTCTGTTCATGCACCAGGCTCTCCGTCAACAAAAAGCAAAAAATCTTCACGTGGAAGACGGCTGGATCTACTTCATCCATGGTTGGACACAGGTGATCGCCGAAGTGTTTGACACCAAGATCGACGAGGAAACATTCAACCGGCTTGAGCATATCGCCAACGAAGTCCAACAGGGAAATTGAAGAGAGTCAGCCCGGGAGTTGAATTAACCCATCACTGGGTACCGCATTTATGAGGGAGGATGCATTCTTATGGAACTCGGCTTAAAAGGAAAAGTGGCGGTCATCACCGGGGGGAGTGTGGGAATCGGTCTTGGTCTTGCCCACGGTTTTGCCCGGGAAGGAGCGCATGTGGCGCTTTGTGCGCGAAGCCGGGAACGCCTGGAGGAGGCGGGCCGGGACCTCGAAAAAACGTATGCGGTAAAATGCCTCAGGGCCGAGGTGGATGTGACGGTTCCCGAAGCTATCGACCGGTTCCTGGGTGCGGTGGAAGCCGAGTTTGATGGTGCAGATATATTGATCAATAATGCCGGGACCGGGAGTGCGGAGAAAATTATGGACGCTCCTGATGAAAAATGGCAAAAATTCTGGGATTTGCATGTTATGGCTGCGGTTCGAATGTCCCGGGGCGTTGTGCCCATGATGCGTAAACGGGGGTCCGGGGTTATTATCAACAATGCCTCAATCTGTGCCCGTCAGCCGTTGGACTATGAACCGATTTATAACGTGACCAAAGCCGCCCTGGTGATGTTTTCCAAATGCCTGGCCAATGAGTTGGTCAATGACCATATCCGGGTGAACTGTGTCAGTCCCGGATTGATTATGACTCCTGACTGGCGAAAAACCGCAACCATTCTCAGTAAGGATCTTAATATCACTCCGGACGAATACCTGGACAGAACCGCCCGGAAATACGCACCAATCGGGCGGTTTGGTACGACTGAAGAACTGTCTGATTTCTTACTGTTTTTGTGTTCGCCTCGGGCGAGCTATTGTGTCGGATCCAACTATTATGTCGATGGCGGTTGGTTGAGTGTTACGGTGTAAGCGATCAACTCCCCCCATTTCGAATCAGGCGTTATGGGGAAACAGCGGCTTTATCAGAGAATACGCTTTCTGGAATTTCCGATGGTTTTCTGCATAGAGGGTTTTCCACGATTCCACCGGCTCAACCGGTTCGTCATATCGAATGAGCCGTTCCGCCGCAACTTCTGCGGAGGGAAAAAGGCCGGTTCCGAGCATGGCCAAAATTGCCGCACCGGTTGCGGTTTCTTCCCGCGCTCGAGAAGAGATAAGCGGCCGGTCGAGGAGAGAGCTCATAATCCGCTTCCAAAGAGGACTATGGGCTCCGCCTCCGGCAAACACCACTCGTTCTAGGGACACTCCAAGTCCGGCAAAAATGTCTACCGAGTCTTTCAGAGCAAACCCGACGCCTTCCATAATCGCGCGGATCAAATCTGAACGCCGGTGAGTCAAGTGCAGATTCAAAAAAGCCCCTCGGGCCTTTGGGTCGTTATGCGGGGTACGCTCACCGATTAAATAGGGAAGAAATAGCAATCCCTGACAACCGGCTTCGGCTTCCGAAGCTTCTCGGTCCAAATCGCCGATCTCGAAGGGATGTTCGCTGCGGTCTAAAACCGATCTTTTTATCCAGCTCAAGGACAGTCCGGCGGAAAGATGGGCTCCTAGTAAGTACCACAACCCCCCTACCGCATGGCAAAAAGTGTGGATACGCAAGTGTGGATCGACCAGGGGTGAGGTGATAGGTGAAAAAACCTGGCCTCCTGTCCCGATGGTGATCAGGAGATCGCCCGGTCGAACGATCCCGTTTCCCAGGGCAGCACAAGGCTGGTCTCCGGCCCCGGCCACGAGTCGGCAGGGTCCTTCCAAACCCAGTTCTTTCCGGATCGGGGAAACCACCTCTCCGATAACTTGCGTAGGCTTATAAAGGGGAGGGAATAGTGAGGGAGAGAGTTCGAGTGCTTCCAGGATGCGTTCTGACCAGATCTGTCGGTTGATGTCAAACAGTAGGGTATCCGAGGCGTCGGCGATATCGGTCGAAGGAGCGAGGCCCATCTTGATCTTCAGGTAATCTTTGGGAAGGACCACCCGATGGATCAGACGAAACGTCTCTGGCTGGTGGTTTTTCATCCAGAGGAGCGAGACAGCCATAAAGCCGGTAAAAATGTCGCTTCCCGCGATTTCGGCTAGACGATCCCCGACTCTTCTTCGCATTTCCAAAACTTCAGTCCCGCTGCGCTGATCACACCAAATAATGGAGGAGCGCAGTGGCCGGTTACGCTCATCGAGCATGACCGTTCCGTGCATTTGACCGGAAAGACCGATAGCTTCGATGCTCTTGTCTTTCAGGGAAAACATGACTTCCCTGGTGGCTTCACGGGTCTTATCCCACCAGGTTTCCGGTTCCTGTTCGGCAAAACCGGTTTGCGGAGTGAGAATCGGGTATTCACGGCTGGCTTTGGAGAGCAGAACGCCTTCCTCGTTCAAGGCGAGCACCTTGACACTTTGGGTTCCAAGGTCGATACCCAAGTATTGTTTCATAAATCCTCACTCCTTTACAGTTCCTAACTTTATTTCCCTCTTATTAACCTCTATCGGACCTATCCAAGTGTAACATTGATTCTACTGCAATAAGTAATTTTGCTGCAAAATCAACATTTTTTCCATCGGAGAAACTAACCGATTCAACGTCGGCGAATGAGAAAAAGTCCGTTGACACCAATGCCAGCTCCGGTTATTCTAAAAGAGGGTTTTCCATGATGAAGATTTATAGTGGTTCTCCAGATTAATAAATCATGATCCATCTTTCCCGGGGCGGGAAGATGGATTTTTTTTTGAAGGGGGGTAGTTGCTGCGTGAACTGGGCACACCGCCATTTATTGGGTATCGGGCACCTGAGGCGGGAGGATATTTTTTTTCTTCTCGAACGGGCCGGACAGTATCGTGATTCCCTGGATGAATCTCCGAAGCAAAAACCGATACTTGCGGGATATTCCATGGTTAACTTTTTCCTGGAAGCGAGTACCAGAACTCGTCTTTCCTTCGAAATGGCTGGCAGGCTCCTGGGAATGGATGTATTGAGTTTTTCTGGAAACGCCAGCAGTCTGGAAAAAGGCGAAAGCTTTCGGGATACGGTCCGGACCCTGTCCCGCATGAAATTCGACGTTTTGGTGGTTCGCCATCAGTCCAGCGGTATTCCCGAATATCTGAGCGACTTCCTGCCCCAGCATATTGTGAATGCCGGTGACGGATTACGGGAACACCCCACCCAGGCTCTACTTGACCTATTGACGATTCAGCGGGCGTTCGGGGATTTTTCCGGAATTACGGTGGTGATTATCGGTGACCTTCTGCATAGCCGGGTGGCCCGTTCCCTGATCAAAGGATTGACCATGCTTGATTGTTCTGTCTTGGTCAGTGGACCGCCGACACTGGTCCCTCAAGTCGTTGAATCAATGGGAGCGAGGGTGGTTTTTCCGGTTGAAGAGGCTCTGAGAAAAGCCGATGTGGTCTATTTACTGCGGGTTCAGAAAGAGAGACAGGAAGCCGGATATTTTCCCAGTAACCGGGAATATGAGTACTTTTTCGGACTGAATGCCCGGCATTGGGATATGGTGAGCGAGCGGGCTTATATCATGCATCCGGGACCGGTCAACCGTGGGGTGGAGATTGCTTCGGAATTGGTGGAGTGCTCCCGTTCCCTAATCGAGGAACAAATTACCTGTGGATTGGCGGTACGGATGGCGGTCCTGGAAACCCTGATCCGGCAAGGGAGGTAGTCTGTGACTGACCGATTGCTTATCCAAAATGGAACATTGGTACAACCTTCCAGCGGAACCCTGCGCGAGGCAGATGTTCTGATCAAGGGCGGGGTCATTGCCCGAATCGACCGGGGAATCTTTGATCCGTCGGCCCAGTGCATCGATGCGGCTGGTCTTCTGGTCGGGCCGGGTTTCATTAATTTGCATGTTCATTTTCGCGACCTCGAGGAAGCCCATAAAGAAAACCTTCTCAGCGGATCCCGGGCCGCTGTCAAAGGCGGCTTCACTTCCGTTGTCTGCATGCCCAATACCCGTCCTCCCCTGGATACCCCGGTAATGATTCGTTCCCTGCTGGAGAGAAACCGCGCAATCGGCCTTATCAACCTCTATCCCACTGCAGCGGTTACGACCGGACTGAATGGATTGACCATGACTGAATACGGACTCCTGAAAGAGGCCGGTGCGGTGGCTCTAAGCGACGACGGGTGTTGCGTGCTCGACGCGGCGCTACTTAGCCGCGCCTTCCAGTATGCTTCGTATTTTGGACTGCCGTTTATCCTTCATGAAGAGGACACGCTCCTTGCCGGGGAAGGGCAAGTTCATCCGGGAGAAACGGCCTTTGTTAAAGGTCTGCGGGGCATCCCGTTAACCGCTGAAGAGTCGATCCTGGCCAGGGACTTGGTTCTGTGTTTACGGAGTGGGGCCAGAGTTCATTTTACTCATCTGTCCACTGATTTGAGTGTGGATTTGATCCGCTGGTTTCGGGGAAAAAAGGCCCGGATCAGCGCCGATGTCACCCCCCATCACCTTCTCCTGCACGAAGAGGACGTTGGCACCCTAGGAAATCTGGCCAAGGTGAAGCCGCCTTTACGCCGCTTGTCGGACATCGAGGCTTTGAAAGAAGGAATTCACGATGGGACGATCGAGTATTTGGCAAGCGATCACGCACCCCATGCTCTTGCCGACAAGGAGGGGGATTTTTCCCGCGCCGCTTTTGGAATATCCAATCTCGATGTCGCGGTTCCCCTCTATGTGAAAGCCCTGGTAGACGAGGGAGTGGTCGATTGGATACAATTATGGCGGCTCATGAGTGCCAATCCCGCCGCTTTTTTGGGTTTGAGAAAGAAAGGGGCACTGGAGGAAGGTATGGATGCCGATCTTACCGTGGTCGATCCGGATACAGAATGGGAGGTAAAGGTCGACCGTTTTGAGTCGAAGGGAAGAAATTGCCCCTTTGACGGATGGCCCCTACGGGGCTGGCCGGTGTATACGGTCATCGGTGGGCGCTTGATGATGAGTAAGAGGAGTCTACCTGACCAATGAATTTCGCCGACCGGGTATGCGCAGTCGTTGATACGCAAGGTCCTTTGGTGGTCGGATTGGATCCCCACCTCTCGTTGATGCCTCGGTTTCTAATGGAAAAAGACTCCGGAGAACGGGCGGACACCTTTGAAAAAATCTCCTCCGCGGTGCTCGACGGAAACCGTATTGTGCTGAGAGCCTTACGGGACATTGCCGGTATCGTAAAAATTCAAATGGCCCTTTATGAGATGCTCGGACTGCCGGGACTGTCCACCTTGGTCGAGACTTGCCGGGAAGCCCGGGAAATGGAATATCTGGTGATTCTCGATGGAAAACGAAACGACATCTCATCGACCGCCCGGGGATATGCTACCGGATATCTATCCTCGGTCAGTGTGTTTGATGATCTGAAGATTCCCTCTTTCTGGCAGGTGGATGCCATGACTGTCAATCCCTACCTCGGCGAGGACGGTCTGCTTCCCTTCTTTGACGAAGCGTCCCGTTCGGAGAAGGGCGTGTTTGTACTCTGCCGGACGTCAAACCCTTCCGCTTCCTTTGTCCAGGATGAGGGAAAAGGGGAAAAACTATTTTTCAAGGTGGCGAACCTGGTTGAAGAGCTAGGAAAACCCCTGGTGGGAGAACGGGGTTTGAGCTCGGCCGGTATCGTGGTAGGCGCGACCTATCCGGCCGACTTGAAAGATTTACGGAAACGACACCCCTCCCTGCTTTTTCTAGTGCCCGGTATCGGGGCTCAGCAAGGCGATCTGGAGGCCTTGCGCTTTGCTTTCCGGGAGGACAGACAGGGAGTACTGGTCAACGTATCCCGAGACATCCTCTATGCCTACCGGGAAAGCGGTGATCGGTATGGTCAGGATTTCGGTGAAAAAGCCCGCATCCGGGCCCGGGAATACCAGGACCGTCTTTTGGCTCTGGGGAGACGATGAGATGAATGGATCGAACCTGGGTGAGGCCAATGCCATCATCGTGGGAAAAAAAATCCTCGGGAACAGGTTTGTGGAACTCACCATCCATGAGGAGTCGATCGCCCATTCCGCCCGCCCCGGTCAATTTGTCATGGTCGGGACCGGGGACGGATACGATCCGCTTCTAAAAAGACCTTTGGGTGTTTTTCGAGTTTTCGGAGACCATTTCTCGCTCCTGTTTGAAATCGTAGGCCGGGGAACCGATAGGCTCGGGAAAGCCAAGATCGGGGACTGCCTTTCTGTCCTTGGTCCACTGGGAAAAGGCTTTACCCTGGGCGCCAGGGAGGCCTGGCTCCTTGCCGGAGGCCGGGGCCTGGTTCCCCTGTTCTTTTTGGCAGTGACCTTACAGGAACAGAATACCCCCTTTTCTATCTTTTTCGGGGTACAGGCGCGGGAAGAGCTGGTTCTGGCCGACTATCTCCGGTCTTTCCCCGGGTCGTTTTCCGTCACCTGCGAGGAGGCAACTCAGAGCCATGCCTGTGGAACAGTTTTAGATCTTTTTCAGGCCGAAAGAAATGGGAAGCCAGTGCCACCGGGCGTCTGGGTCTATGCCTGTGGTCCGGAGGGTTTATATCAGGCTATGCAAAATTCCGGATTGTTCCAGACCCTGCCGGTAGAGGTGTCTCTCGAGGCCCGAATGGGTTGTGGTTTCGGTGTCTGTCTGAGTTGCGCCATTCCCAAGAGCGACGGTGAGAACTTCCATCACGTCTGTTCCGATGGTCCGGTTTTTGAGTTATCCGAGGTCTTTCGATGGACCTGACTACCCGTCTGGGACCTTTGGAACTTCGTAATCCAATCGTTTTGGCCTCGGGAACCGCCGGGTACGGTCGGGATTTAGCCGAATGGATCGATCTGGAGCGGATCGGTGCTTTGACGGTCAAGGGTTTGAGTCTTTTCCCGTGTCCCGGGAACCCTCCTCCTCGTCTCCACGAAACTTACGCCGGGATTATGAATTCCATCGGGCTGGAAAACAAAGGTCTGCACCGTTTTCTCGCCGAAGATCTCCCCTTTCTTGAGGGTATCTCCACCAGAGTCATTGTCAACATCTGGGGAAGGACCTCCACAGAGTACATCCGGCTGGCTGCGTCTTTGAACCGGTTATCCCGGGTTGATGCGGTAGAGGTGAATGTTTCCTGCCCAAATATCGAAAAAGGGGGGATCAGTTATTCAGCGGATCGCTCCCAGCTTGTGAGCCTCGTCGAGGATATACGCCGGGTTCTCGACAAACCGATGATCGTTAAACTCGGACCGGGTACTGCAGAACTCAGGCAATCCGTCAGGGACCTGCAAAAGGCCGATGTGGACATCCTCAGCCTGACGAATACCTTTCCGGCCGTGGCGGTTGACCTGAAGGAAAAAAAGAC
The DNA here is from genome assembly GCA_035477455.1 of Atribacteraceae bacterium. Classification (NCBI taxonomy): domain Bacteria; kingdom Pseudomonadati; phylum Atribacterota; class Atribacteria; order Atribacterales; family Atribacteraceae; species Atribacteraceae bacterium. The sequence goes on along the minus strand of DATIKP010000027.1, from coordinate 698 downwards.
GGTTTTCCCCCGGCGCATGGCCGGACTCTCCGGTCCTGCCATCAAACCGCTGGCTCTGTGGCTCCTTGATGAAGTCCGGTATTCGTGTGATCTTCCTATCATCGGGATGGGAGGCATCATGCGGGCTGAAGACGCCGTTGAGTTTCTTCTGCTGGGGGCCCGGGCTGTTGGTGTGGGAACCGCGACTTTGCTTGATCCCCGGGCATCGATCCGCATCCTGGAAGGACTCCAGGCGTATATTCGGGAGAATGGTTTGCATGGCGTTGATGATATTATCGGAAAAGCGAGGTGACAGCATGACGGAAGGAGACGTATTGGAAATTTTTCGGAAAGCAGGGGCGTTTCTCGAAGGCCATTTCCTGCTTACCTCCGGATTGCATAGCCCGGTTTACGTGGAAAAATTCAAACTGCTGCAATATCCGCGCTATGTCGATCTCTTGGCTGGGGAAATGATCCGAAAGTGTGAAGCCGGGTCCATCGACGTTGTCGTCGGACCGGCGGTTGGCGGAATTATCCTGGCCTATGAGGTGGCCCGGAAACTGGGTGTGCGTATGGCTTTTACCGAACGGGAAGACGGCCGGATGCGTTTTCGCCGGGATTTTACGCTGTCCAAAAATGACCGGATCCTGATCGTGGAAGATGTCGTGACCACCGGCGGATCCCTGGAAGAACTGCTCTTGAGTGTCGAAGAAATCGGT
>DATIKP010000026.1 GCA_035477455.1 Atribacteraceae bacterium | reverse complement strand
GGGTTTCCCGGATCTGGCCCTGGTCGTCCTGTAGGATATAACTCAAGGACCCGTGCAGGATCCCCCGGCTCCCCCGGGAGAGGCTGGCCGCATGGTGAACGGTATCTAGGCCCAGTCCTCCCGCTTCGACACCGATCAGGCGGACCGCCGAATCCCCGATAAACTCGGAAAAAATCCCCATGGCGTTACTCCCTCCGCCCACGCAGGCCAGGACCGTATCCGGCAGCCGCCCGCAGGTTACCAGGACCTGTTGGCGGCATTCCCGGCCAATAACCGATTGAAAATCCCGCACCATGGTCGGGTAAGGATGGGGTCCGACCACCGATCCGATGACATAGTAAGTGGTATCCAGGTTAGCCACCCAGTCGCGCATAGCGGCATTGATGGCGTCCTTGAGGGTCCGGGAACCGCTGGTCACGGGAACGACCGAAGCCCCCAGCATCTGCATCCGGAAGACATTCAACTTTTGCCGGGCCACATCCACTTCCCCCATGTACACCAGGCACTCAAGCCCAAAAAGCGCACAGGCCGTCGCCGTGGCCACCCCATGCTGGCCGGCTCCGGTTTCGGCGATGATCCGGTTCTTTCCCATTTTTTTGGCCAGTAGCACCTGCCCCAGGGTATTGTTGATCTTATGGGATCCGGTATGATTTAAGTCCTCCCGCTTGAGGTAGATCCGTGCTCCGCCCAAAAGACCACTCATCCTCGCAGCATGAGTAAGGGGGGTCGGCCGGCCGGAATAGTCGGTCAGAAGCCTGGTGTATTCCCTTTGGAAATCTTCGGTCTCGGTGTAAGTACGGTATGCCTCTTCCAGTTCTTCGAGTGGATGCATCAGAATCTCCGGAACAAAACACCCGCCGTAGGATCCAAAAAAACCCTTTTCATTCATGGCTGTTAAGTCCTTTCCTTTAGTGTCTGGTGAGTCAGATGCGCACTGTTTACTTCCTTTCTGTATTGGGATAATCGGTTCAGTATCCGGCGAATCGTCCGGCGGTCCTTGCAGCCGGGAGCGGTTTCCACCCGGCTGTTGCAATCGATGGCCCAGGGCGAACAGCGACTCAATAGGTCGGGAATATTTTCTTCTCCCAGCCCCCCGGCAATGATCAATGGGAGGGATAAATCCGCGAGGAGCGGCAGAACCTCCCAGGGAAAAGGCCATCCGGTCCCGCCCCGTTGCGTTCCCCGCCGCGCATCGAGAAGCACCATGGCGATAGACCCAATATAGCTGGCGAGGGAGGCCGGGACCCAGCCCTCATCCACGGAAAACGCCTTGATCACCGGAACCTCCACCGCCCGGCATTCTTCGGGAGCTTCCTCTCCATGGAGTTGGACCAGATCAAACCCGCACCGCCGGGTTATGTCGTTGACGTTTGCGGCGGTTTCATCCTGAAAGACTCCGACGGCAAGCGCTTTGCCCCTCAACTGCCGAATGATGCCCGCGGCCTTTTCTGGCGGGCAATAGCGGGGGCTTCCGGAAACCAATATGAAACCCAGCGCCCAGACCCCGGAACTTTCACACCACCGGGCATCTTCTTCCCTGGTAATGCCACAGATTTTCAGGAGGGGCACAGGCTCACCTCCTTAAGTTCTTTCAAGGTTTTACCGGGTTCTTCGGACAAGAGGAGGGTCTCCCCGATCAGAAAATTCACTACCCCCGCGGCCATCACCCGCCGGATATCGGTGGGCTGGCGAAATCCGCTTTCCGAAACCACGCTGATCCCGGGGGGAATCGCCGGTAAAAGCGCCAGGGTATGCTCGATCGACACCTGTAAAGTGGCCAGGTTGCGGTTATTGATCCCCACCAGAAACGCTCCGGCCTCCAAGGCCTTGTCCAGGTCCCTCCGATCGTGGACTTCCACCAGGGGAGCGATGCCGACCAGTTCACACAAATCGATGAAATGTTCCAACCGTTTCCAGGAAACAATCCGAGCAATCAGCAGTAATGCACTGGCTCCCAGGAAGGCCGTTTCGAAAATCTGGGTTTCTTCGATCACAAAGTCTTTCCGAAGCACCGGAAGATCGGTCGATTGAAGGACCTGGCTCAACAGAACCGGGCTTCCCCCGAAAAACTCCTCTTCGGTCACCACCGAGATCGCCGAAGCGCCACACCGCTCATAACCCTCGATGGTCCGGGCCACCACCGGAAGGCTCAGCGAGGGCATGATCGTCCCCCGGGAGGGCGAAGCCGCCTTGATTTCGGCAATCACATTCGGTCCAGGACGCCCGGCCAGGGCTCTTAGGAACTCTTTCCTGCGATCCTTCGCCCGGGCGATCAAGTCGGCCACCTGCACCGGAGAATAGGTCCCCCCGAATAACCGGCGCCTTTTACGGTGAACGATTTGTTCCAGGATGGTCTCCATGTTCAGACCTCCTTCCTCGCCAGACGGGAGCCGGTGGTCACCAGGCGGTCGACAAATTCCCGGGCCTGTCCGGAGTTCAGGGTTTCTTCCGCCCGTTCACACCCTTCCCGGAGGTCCGCTACCTCCCCACAGACCCAGAACAGGGCGGCCGTATTCAGGACCACGGCCATATGTCGCGGACCGCGCTCCTGGCCATTGATGATTGCCCTAAACATCGCCGCGTTATCCTCCGCGCTCCCTCCCCGGATGGCTTCGAGGGGGCAGACCCCGTACCCGAGGTCCAGCGGATGAAAGACATATTCATGCTCACTTTGTCCATCCCGAAAAAGCAGGCGGGTGATTCCGCAGGGACTCACTTCATCAAGACCCGGTTCTCCCCAGACAGTCAGGGCCCGCTGATACCCAAGCCGGGCCATAGCTTGGGAGAAAACGGGGAGATCTTCGGCCCGTGAGACGCCGACCAGCTTGGCTGTGACCGGGGCGGGGTTAGCCAAAGGACCGATCAGGTTAAAGAGCGTCCGGATGCCCAGGTCCTTGCGGACCGGCTGGACCGCCCGGATGGCCGGATGATAGACGGGAGCGAACAAAAATGCGAAGCCGGTAGCCAAAAAGACCTCCCGCATCTCCTCCGGTGTAAGCTGAATTTGAATTCCGAGGGCTTCCAGGAAATCGGCACTCCCGCTTCGGCTGGACACCGCACGGTTCCCGTGCTTGACGATGGGTAACCCGGCGGCACAGGCCACCAGCGCCGCGGCGCTCGATAAGTTCATGGTTCCCGCCCCATCACCCCCGGTTCCACAGTTATCCGCTGCCCGGGTCCCCGGAGGGAGAACAAAGGTAATAGCCCGTTCCCGTAAAGCCTCCGTGAACCCGGCCAGCTCATCGGCATTTACCTCCCGCAGATGAAAAGCGGTGAGGATAGAGGCCGTTTGAACGGAATTGTAGTCGCCATTCAGGAAGGCGTTCATGATCAAACGGCATTCCGGGAAAGAGAAGGGTTTTCCTTCGCGGAACCGGTCAAGGACGTCACGCAGGGTAAGGGTCATGGTCCGGTCACCTCCAGGAAATTCTTGAGGATTACTTTCCCCTGCGGGGTCAGGACCGATTCGGGATGAAACTGCAACCCGAACAACGGCCGCAAGACGTGCTGAAGGGCCATGATCTCGCCCTCTTCACTCCAGGCGGTCACCCGCAGCGTCGCCGGGAGGGTGGGGGCCTCGACAATCAGGGAATGGTAGCGTCCGGCGGTGATGTATTCCGGTAAGCCCCTGAACAAGGGAGAAGACAGCAAGCGGATACGGGAGGTTTTGCCATGGCAGGGGCGTTGTGCTCTGACGATCCGGGCACCTTCAACGTAGCCGATACATTGATGGCCAAAGACACACCCCTAAGGTAGGGATGATGGCCGAAAAACGGGCGATGATTTCGTTGGACAGGCCGACATCCCGGGGATCTTTGGGGCCCGGGGAAATGACCAGCCGGTCCGGACCCATTCGAGCGATTTCCAAAAGCGTAATGGCATCGTTACGCGCCACCCGGGGTTCTTCTCCAGCGATCTCCCCCAGGTACTGTACCAGGTTGTAGGTAAACGAATCGTAATTGTCAATAACCAGCGTCATGGCTTTTACCTCCTGCCCGCTTCCTGTAAGGCCAGGAGTAAGGCCTCGGCTTTACTCCTGGTCTCCTCGTATTCGTTTTCCGGGACCGAATCGTACACGATGCCCGCCCCGGCCTGCACTGTCACTGTCCCGTTTTGAAAGTACATACTGCGGATCACGATACAGGTATCCATCGATCCGTTAAGACTCACGTACCCCAAGGCCCCCGCATAGGGTCCCCGGGCATCCGGTTCCAGGTCTTCGATCACCTGCATGGCCCGGACCTTGGGAGCGCCGCTGACCGTACCGGCCGGGAAACAGGCCGCCAGTGCCCGCCAGGAATTCAGACCCTCCTTCAACTGACCGCTGACCGTCGAGGTGATGTGGTAGACGTGGGAATAACGCTCCACTTTCATGAATTCCTCGACCGCCACTGTTCCGCTGCGGCAGACCCGCCCCAGATCGTTTCTCCCCAGATCCAGAAGCATTATGTGTTCGGCCCGTTCTTTCTCGTCTGCCATCAAGTCCTGGATAATGGCCGCCTCTTCACCGGCGCTCCTCCGCCGTCTCGTTCCGGCGATGGGCTTGGTCCGCAGGATTCCGTTCTCCAGCTTGACCAGCATTTCCGGGGAGGACCCGGCAATCTGGAAGTCCCCGGCATCCAGGTAATACAGATAGGGAGAAGGATTGAGCGAACGCAGTACCCGGTAAGCCACAAAAGGGTCACCAGTGAAAGGCGCGGAGAACTTCTGGGACAAAACCACCTGGGAGGCATGGCCTTCTTCGATGAGCCTGCGCACTTCTCTAACCGAATTTTCGAAATCCTCCCGGGTAAAATTCGACCTAAACTCCCCGGTCAAACGGAACTCGTCCCGGCGGGGCCCTCCGTCCTGTTCGGCCGCATTCATCGTTTCCTCCACCCACTCCTCCGCCCGGCGGTAGCTTTCCTCTTCTCCGGCCGGAACCAGAGCCACTGCTCCCATCCGATGTTTCAAGTGGTCGAAAAACAGAAATCTTCGGGCGTCAACGAACCAGGTCAAGGGATAGGATCCGGGTTTGCGAGGCACTCGCTCCTCCCAACACTTCACTGCATCGTAACTGAAAAAACCGACCGCTCCGCCCAGAAAAGGGAGGTCCGGTTCAGGGTACACCGAAGCGGGGGGAAACCGCTTCTCCAGGTCTAAAATACAGTCCCCGTACTCATTCATCCGGTACTCGGCGTCCACATTAAGAACCAGGAAGGAGTATCGGCCCCAATTCTCCCCCCTCTCGGCACTTTCCAGGAAAATGACCGGGGTCCGGTTCCGGAGGCGGTCAAAGAGCGATATCGTGGTAACCCGGTCGGCCAGGACGCTTTTTTGTATTGGAATGTAGTCATACCCTTGCTTTGACCGGTGTAAAAACGTATCCCGGTTCGGAGTGATTTGCCCCATACTGTCCTCCCCCAAACAAAAAGCCCTCGTCTCTTCAAGAGACGAGGGCTCACACTCGCGGTGCCACTCCTGTTGACGGATGATCCGTCCGCTCACTCGGGTGCGGGACATTTCGTCCGATACCCGGCCCGTTATAAAGGTCAGAACCCTTCCCGGCCTACTGGTCAGCGCTTTCGGCGGGCAGCTCAGAGGTCCATTCCCTTCCCCCGGTCCACCAGGCTTCCACCTTACCCCGGCTCTCTTGGGAACCTCCCGGAAAGGTACTCGTCCTCGTCACAGCCATTCCCTATATCATTGTCAAACCAATTCAAGCACATCAAGGTGACTGTGTCAAGAGCGCGGCGGCTCTTTGTCAAGACTCTTTTGAAATGTCCTCTTGAGACACCTCCCCATAACTGATGCCCCAGATCGGCAAGCCATCCCGAAGGGTCATGGTCTTTTCCCGGGACCCTGGTCAGATATGACCTGCGGGGTTACCCCCCTTTATACAGCAGGTTTCAGAAAGAGGACATGTTAAGAGCTCTTGAGAGGAAATTGTCAGCGAGGTTCAAGACGAGCCGCTTTTTTCTCTCATGAAATATGGTACCTGCAAAGTTGATGGGTGCTACTTAAGGCAAAAGATATAGTCTTGGAAATACCCCCCCGCCGACGTTACTTGGGATGACCGGGTCTTCAGGAGATTTGCCCTGAGGTATATATTGAAAAATGCTGACCGCCTTGTTTTCACTACATTACCGCCAGTTAAGGGGGACAGAAGATGATCCCGGAAAAGTGATATTTCAAGACCTGACCCCTTTCTACACGGTGAAACATTCGTGGTATACTGGTTTCTTGTGCCTTGGCCACTGGGATTACGGGACGTGGTGGCCGGGGTTGCAGGTGACAGAAAACGATAGAAGAGCGATTTTAGTTATATCGATGGAGGATTGAGAACGTGTATCAATGTATTATATTTGACGTGGACGGAACACTGATCGATACCGAACGGGTGATTATCCGGGCTTTACAGAGAGTCCTCGAAAAGAGAGGCCATAGGGTAGAGGGACAGGATCTTAGCTTTGCCGTGGGGATTCCCGGTGACGCGTCCTTGAGCCGGCTCGGCGTGGTGGACCGGGAGGCGTCCTTACGGGAATGGAACGACCATATCCAGAGTTTGTCCGGAGAGATCCGTCTTTTTGACGGGATCCGGGACTTGATCGAACGCCTGGAAGAAAAAGGCCTCAAGAAAGGGATCGTGACTTCAAAGACCCGGGAAGAATTATCGGACGATTTCGGTCCCTTCGGAATGATGCATTACTTTCCCTATCGGGTGTGTGTGGATGAGGTCACTTTTCACAAGCCGCATCCCGAACCGCTCCTGCGTTGCCTGGAACTGGCCTCCTGCGCTCCGGAAGAAGCTTTGTTCGTTGGAGATACCATCTATGATTCGGAGTGCGCGAGGGATAGCGGTGTCGACTTTGCCCTGGCCTTATGGGGAGTACAGCAGGGGATGACGATTCCTTCCGATATCGCACTGATCCATCCCCTGGATCTGTTGAACCTGGTTGAAATGCCAGGCCTGGAACACCCGGCTGGAAAAGTGGAGTATAAGTAATTCTGCTGCAAAAGAACGAAGGAAGCCGGGGCCTGAGTTGCCTAAATCAGCCGCCGAAATCACCGCATTTTCGCAGCAAAAAGGCCAAGGACGGCCTTTTCAGCATCACTGCAACCGGACGTGGTCATTGATGCCCCCCAAATCTTTCTCGGGGAATATCTCCTATTCCGACCGGGGGGAGACAGCACGCCTCTCTCCCCTACCAGCACTCTTGCCACGCTATGGTTTCGCTGGAGCATGAGCCGGCAGGGGAACTGTTAAGCCAACGCCTGGGTGGAACTCCTGTTCAAGACCCTGAAAACGGAACTGGTTCACCAGGCCGCCTATCATGGCAAGGGGGAAGCGCAACGAAGACTTTTCGAACATAGCGAGTCGTTCTATGGTCCCTTGAGCATCCACTCTTCCCTGGGGTATCTGAGCCCGGTACTTTTGAGAAGCTGTACCGGTACCGGAGAGGGTCTTAGGTACCGGAGAGGGTCTTAATATGATGTCGGTTGTTCTGGGGGAGGATCACTGTTTCACTGAATCGGATTGCAGTAATATAGTAAAGGATCCACAGAAAAGAGGAAACGATGAAGAAAAAAATTTGTGATTATTCCACTAAGCGCGATGAACACACTCATTTACCGCCGGTGAGTAGATACACTCGGTACCGGATGACCGGCTTCGGGCGGGGTGGTGGGGATCGGGATTGCCTGGCTGCCTGGCAGGCGGGACTATCCGGGTCAACCCCAATGAAGAAGCTGGGATATCGGATTTTATCCAGCGTCTTCGTATTGGGTAAAATGTCGGGACGGGGCGGACTTGGTGTCCTTACTCTTCTAATCGTACTTTGTTTCGGTATAACCGCCTCCGCTCAAACCCTGCCCGAACGTCTCAGCGCACTGAACGACCTTCCCCGCTTTACCTACCGGGTACTGGCTACCTTACCTCATGATCCGGAGGCGTTCACTCAGGGTTTTCTCTACCATGCCGGGTATTTTTACGAAAGTACCGGCCTGCACGGGAGATCATCGCTACGCAGGGTTAAGCCAACCACTGGGGAAATCGACCGAATCTTCCACCTTCCTGACCGCTATTTCGGTGAAGGATTGACCCTCATTGATTCTGTGCTTGTGCAGCTCACCTGGCGGGAAAAAACCGCATTTGTTTACGACCTCGCCGACTTTACCCGGCGGGGCCGCTTCGCCCTGGATTTCGAAGGCTGGGGGTTGACCGATGACAGCACGCACCTGATCGCCAGCGACGGTTCCGACCGTCTCTATTTTATGTGTCCCGATGCCTTCACGGTGGTAAAAAAAGTATCGATCACCCTGGAAAACCTACCGGTCACACGGATCAACGAACTGGAATATATCGACGGAGCTATCTACGCCAATGTCTGGTATGAGGACGTGCTTCTGATCATCGACCCATCGACCGGCCAGGTGACCGGATGGGTGGACTTTCGGGGGCTCGGTAATTCGTTTCGAATGTCGGCGGATGTCCTGAACGGGATCGCCTACGATCCCTTGACTCACCGGAAATTCGTGACCGGAAAGCTCTGGCCATACGTGTATGAAATCGCTCTCGTACCGCTGCCTCCGGGATAGATCAATAGCGGGTCGGTTCGGGGAGTCCCGGATCTTTGGTGATATGTGATTAAAACATAGCCGGGTCAGTGGAAACGGATGCCGGCATCCAGGTACCACTCGCCCGGCAAGTCCCGATCCAGGGGGAAAACATATCCTATCGTCAGGTTGAGCGGCAGTTCTTCAGCCAGGTATGACCGGAGGGTGATTTCCCCACCGGCAGCAAAACGACTTTCCAGTGCCGACCAGCGCTCCCCGGCAGCACCGCCTTCCAGATAGAGCGTTCCCGTGATCCCCTTCACAGCCCCCATTTCGAATAGCGGTGCATCGATGGTCACAAGCGGAAAGGTCCCGGCAACTCGTAGCTTTCCGGCCAGCGCTCCCCGTAACGTTTCTTCGGGGTACCCGGATATCCCCCAAAGACCGGTCCGTCCGCCCAGCGCATAGAATCCGGCAAGATCACTCACCCCCAGCACCAATTCAGCAGTAAATCGGAGGAGCGGATTCCCAGCCCGTAAACGGGCACTACGCCAGGAGAAAATCAGGTCATTTTCACGGGTTCCTTCCCGTTCTCCCCAACGGGCGGTCAAAGCCCACTCGGCATTTTCGATCCACCGGTCATCGCCACCGGAAGTACTCCAGTCCGCCGTCGCGACCACCCCGGTCCAGAACCCCTCATACAGCGGATCGTCTTTCCAGACCCGGCGATAGCTGATCCCCAGATTCCCTCTGCCGGCTTCTTCAGCAGTAAACGGGACCGAAATACCGGCTCCCCATTCCATCCGATCCCCCTCGAAAGACAGATCGAGAGCGAGTTCCGGGAGAACGAAGGTTCCCCGATAACGCAAGGACCCGGTCGGTCGGTCACCGAGAAACTCAAAAATAAGCGTATAGGAATGAAAGTTCAGCGGATCCCTACCGGAGAGAGAAATTCCATTTCCCGCTGGGATCCAATAGCGGGGAGCTAATCCTGTGAGGCTTCGATAGGGCCTCTCCGGGTAGAGCGCCCCATCGGCGAATCGAGACCACAGCCTGTCGTCCGGGGGAACGCATACCGGCCAGACAACCTCTTCCCAAGTATCCGGATCGTTTGGAAATATACCGATATTGTATCCTCCCTCCCCGAAAAACGAGGCATACCCAACGTCTGCCGTCAACACCGGTTCGAAGGCCCCTCCGATTAGGTTGGTCAACCGAAAAAACCGTCCCTTGGCCAATTCAAAGGCATAGACGTTAAAAATTCCATCCCAGGCATCGGAAAAAATCAGGAAACGGCCATCGGGGGAAAAGGAGGGAACGGGATCGGGAAAGGTCGCGGTGGTGACCCACTGCCACCGGCGGGTGTAGAGGTCGAAGAGGGCGATAACCAGACGACCGCGCCATCGGCCGGTCACCGCGATGTTTTTTTCCCGGGAGTGCACCGCGAGATGCAGCGGTCGAAAATCAGCGGAAAACTCATACAGCACTTCCGTCTCACCAGTCTGCAGTGACAGTTTGAGTAGAGCCTCCGGCATCCGGTTCCGCCGGAGATAGAGTATGGCCCCATTCTGAAAAGCCGGGCTGAAGGCCCGTTCCCTATGGCTCAACCGGCTTTCCCGGCCTTTTTCGAAATCATAGAGGTACAGATCGTACCATTCGGTGAATAAATCGGAAGCGACTTTGGCATAGACCAGAAAACGGCTGTCGGCGGAAAAGGAAGGCCGACCGCCAATGATCCCGTGTACCAGAAGACGTTCCTTGCCGTTACGAAGGTCTACCAGTCGAAGTCCTGGAAGATAGCGGGGGTGAATAAGGGAATACACCAGATTTCGTCCATCCGGGCTTAAAACGGCGTTCCGGGAATAGAAGCCCTTTTCAGTCAACCATCGGTAAGAGGTCAAAGGCTCCTGCTCGATCCGAAGAACCACTTCCTCCGCCGAGCGTCTGAGCGTGTCTTGCCACTCCTGCCATACTTCGTCGACCGTTTTTCCCAAAGCCCGTTCAAACGCTTTTCCAAAACCGGCCGGATCCAGACTTTGCGAACGCTCATGGCTCAACGCGGCGAGCGCGTCGTGACCATAGTGTTCGGCTACATACCGGATGATACTCGCCCCATACAGATAGACGCCCATCCGGCCGGGCCAGGCATCCAGGAAACTGTATCCGGCCAGGAGATGACGGGGAACGAAGGCCTCGCGCAGAGCCATATCTCGCAGATACATTTCGTAGACCGGGTTCCCGTTTCGGTTCCCATTGCTGAAGAGCGATTCCCCATACATAGCGTACCCTTCCCAGACCCAGATCGGTTGCAACATGTTGGGCAGCGCCACGTATCCCAAAACCTGCCGGATTTTTTCTACGTCGGGTCCAACCGCGCCCAGATGGACGAGATGGACGAGTTCGTGAACCAGCACCAGAGTGATCCAGCTTTCAAAATGATTGCCAAAGGTAAGATCGAAGGGTTCCGCCACCATAAACTGAATTTCCCCGTACAGGAGATCTGCGTAACCAACGGGTAAATCACTTTCGTCGCGCACAACGATCACCGGCCGATAGGGAATTTGCGTTCCCAGAAACGTTTCAAGTAAAGGCAATGTTTCTTCGGCAATTCGGGCGGTTTTTTGAGCAATATCCCGCAGCGAAGCGGGAAATACTACACGGAAACGGGGGGTTACCATCTCCCGCCAGTCAAGCCGGGGATCGCTCCGCCGGGCCGACGCCGCCGAGGTCGAACACATGAGGAAAAACGCCAGAAACAGGCAAAGAGCGTAGCCGGAAATCCGTTTCCGGTCTGAATTACCGTATCCGTTCATCGCAACCGTTTCCAAGCGACCCTCATTTTGGAAACTGCACCTCCTCAACCCGAATATTGCTCCGTTGCAAGATCTCCCCCAGACTCTGTCCCGCTATCCATCAAAATCCGGAGATTCCCGATTCCATAGGCCAGGTGCTTGACCGGCATGAGGTCGGCATAGCCTGAGTTCGCCAGGTTGACCCTTGTACTTGGTAACATATTTTATCTTTGATTCTACTGTAATAAGTAATTTTGCTGCAAAACAACAAAGGAAGCCGGGGCCTGAGTTGCCTAAATCAGCCGCCGAAATCACCGCATTTTCGAAGTAAATAGGCCAAGGATGGC
>DATIKP010000025.1 GCA_035477455.1 Atribacteraceae bacterium | reverse complement strand
ACCCTGTCCTTCTTTGCCACCCCGCGTAAGCCCAGCGCAAACAGCACGTTTTCCAGGGCGGTCATCCACGGGAATATGGCATAGTCCTGGAAGATCATAGCCGTGTCAAACTTGGGTATGTCCTTGAATAAGCTGTTAGCGATGGGCGAAAGGAAGCGGTATTTTTTCTGGTATAGTTCCATCTCCTTACGCGTACTGGGTAGCGGTTCCAGCACGCGCTCGCCGTCTATATAAATCTCACCCTCGGTGGGGGCTTGCAGCCCCGCCAGTATTTCAAGAAATGTCGATTTACCGCAACCACTTGGCCCGACAATGGCTACAAACTCCCCATCTTCGATCTTCAATGATACCGATAATACTGCGGTGCTCCCCTCGGCCGTTCCCTGGGGATTGATAACCGGGAAAAACCTGGTGATCCTTCTCGCTTCTATCATACCCTATCTTCCCACTTTCCAGAGAGCAAGCTTGGCTTCTAGGTATTTCATAATCTCGATCAAAAACCAGCCAATGAACCCCAGCAGCAACATACAGGCTACCATCCGGTCTATGCGGAAAAAGTCTTTGGATTCGACCAACAACCATCCTATGCCGCTAGAGGCCCCCACCATTTCCGATACGACCAGCATCACCAGCCCCAGAGCTATCCCTATCTTTATCCCCATGACTATGAAGCTCAAGGCATGGGGTATGTACACCCTCTTTATCAAGGTAAGCTCGCTGGCCCCAAAAACCCTGGCCGAGGCAATATAGCGCGGGTCGGTGTCTTTAACCCCCTGATAGGTGTCAAAAAGCACGGGATAAAACGCGCCCAGAAACACCAGGAATACCTGCATGGGCAAACCTATACCAAATAATATGATGGTTATGGGTACCCAGGCCGGGGGAGGGATAGGGGCTAACATCTGGAAAAGCGGCAGGGTATGGCGGCGTAGAAATATATTCCATCCCATCAGTATCCCCAGAGGTATGGCTGTGGCGATAGCCACCATCAGCCCGAGAAAAAACCTCAACTGGCTTATGCCTGTATGCCCTAAAAGATCATGGTTTATAAGTAGATCCCAGAAGGTTACCGCTACCACTGAAGGAGGGGGTACCAGGGTAGCTGGCACCACACCAAGCCGCGGGAGGGCTTCCCACAGGATGATGAGGGGCACAAACACGGTAAAAAATTCCATCGTGAAATTGTTTTTCGCCACCCCCGTAAAGAAGGCGGATAGCTCCTTGCGTATCAGATTCAAGCCCCTGGTTTCATACATCAGTTTGCGGTCCAAATCCAACTCCCCAATTCCTCGGCAAGCTCCGGCCCAATCCCCAGATAGTGAGCCAGCGGAAATCCCTGTTGCAGTTCCAGTGGAAACTGAGTATGCTCCATTATGGCATAGCGGATGTCCTCCGCCGGCTTTTGGGATGCCGCAAGCAAGGCGACATCCAATTCCCTGACCAGTCGGGACTCCAGATCTTTGATCAGCATAAAATACTCGACCTGGGCCAGGTACTCAGGGCAACAGGCATCACCCGGCGCGACGTCCCAGTTTTGATACAGGATTTTATGCCCCTCGGCCTGGGCCAGCAGCGCATAGGAGGACCTGGTCAGCATGGCGTCCACCTCCCCCGCCTCCAGCGCCGGCAACATGGTTTCAAACGCGGTATACACAAAGTTTATCTTCTCGCTATCTACTCCCTGTCTTTGGGCATCATGCTTAAACTGGGTAAGTAGAATGCAATACCTCGATCCTGCCGCAATAGTCATTCCTTCCAGATCGCCAAGCCTTATATTGAGATCCTCCCGCACTACCAGAGTGGCTCCAAACGTAAAGTTAACGGTGCCGGCGATCTTGATCTCCAGTTCATCATGCTCATTGATCAACCGGAACGACCGGGATGGCTCTAAAAACGCTACATCCACCCTACCGGCCAGGAGTGCATACCCCGCGTCGGAGGAGGAGCCAAACCGCTTCAACTCGACTCTTAAGCCTCTATCCGCAAATATGCCCTGCTGGACGGCCACATACAGGGGAGCAAGATGCGGGGTGCCGGTATACCCGATCCTGATCACCCCGCCATCCCTGTCACCGGGCGTACGGGCAGCCAAAACTAGCAAAGATACCGCAACAACAATAATCGCGATGGCAACATACGGCTTTTTCATGCCCTCTCAATCCTTCTATGCTTCAATCCCAGGTTATCCCCCTGAATTCGGGCGCAAACATATAACCCAACGGGCACTCCCGGATATGACCCATCCTAACGAGCTCGTCTCCTAACCGGCACAGACCTTCCTCATCCAGGCGGGTGGTAAATATGAGCCGGGGGTTCCCGTGGATGATCGCCTCCCGGGGAGCCCCGGTGGGTACATGGGCTATCTCTACGATGTCCTCGGCCACCGGATCGGCGTTAATGATGGCGTTGGCCTCATCGATAGCCTTGATCATCCGGCGCAGTGCATCGGTATTGTCCGTTATAAACGCCTTCCTGGCGCTGATGGTACGGCAGGGTATAGCCTCGGCAGCCTCCCTGAACATAACCCTAAAACCGGCCAGTTCCGCAATGCTGGCATGTGGTTCCTCCAAGATGGCCCCGTCTACCTGTCCGGCTTCCAGAGCGGCAATGGCAGCCCCTCCGGCCAGCGTAACCAGGTTAAATTCAACTCCCGCATCCCCGGCGGCATTGCTTATGGCAATGACCGCTTCACAAGACGGCGATATGCCCGCGATGGTCTTGCCCGCCAGATCCTCATAGCCCTGTATGGGCGAATCGGCCGGAACCAGCAGCACCGAAGTGCAGGGGATCTTGACCTGGGCTATGGTCCTGATAGGCGCCCCTCCCGCTATGGCCGCAATTGCCACCGTAGGGCAACTCCAGAATACATCGGCGGTACCGGTGATCACGGCGTCTCTTGCCGCAGACAGACTTTCCACGCTGATGATCTCCACCTCCAGCCCATACTTCGTAAAAAGCCCTTTTTCTTGCGCGACATACAGGTTCAAGTGATGAGTCGTGGGAGCATCGGCTACCACTATTCGGGTAACACTGTCCTCGGGAACTTCCGCAGGAGTGGGCGGCAACAGCATTGCTACCCCCGCAATTATCCCGATGACCAGGACTATCCCAACAAGAAGCAAAGTTAATTTCTTAGGCATTTTGCCCCACCTCTCTGGTTTCTTTCTATCTTTACCCTTACACTCCCGGTACTCGGAAAATAGATTTTTAGCCACTCTTCTAACCCTGCTGCAGTGCCTGCTGTAAGTCTTCAATCAAATCATCGATATTTTCCAGACCTATTGATAACCTGATTAAATCGTCGGTGATTCCCACTCTCGCCCTGTAATCCTCGGGCAGCGAGGCGTGGCTCATTGTCGCCGGGTGCTCGGCAAGGGAGTCAACACCCCCCAGCGATTCCGCCAGGGAAAAGACCTTGATTCTTTTCAGAAAGCTACTAACCCCCTTAACTCCCTCATTTAATTCCAATGACACCATGCCACCAAATCCCTTCATCTGTCTTCGGGCAATTGCATGTCCCGGGTGAGATGCCAGACCGGGATAAAACACTCTCTTAACTGCCGGGTGCCCGGCTAGATATTCGGCCACGGCCTTGGCATTCTCTTCGTGTTGCTTCATCCGTACCGGAAAGGTCTGGATTCCCCGCAGCACCAGCCAACAGTCAAAGGGGGAGGCACAGGTTCCCAGGGCGTTGAGGAGAAATTGAACTCTCTGAGTCAGTTCATCAGTAGTGGTTACTACGGCACCCCCGACAACGTCACAGTGCCCGTTGAGATACTTGGTTGTGGAATGTACCACCAGGTCAACCCCATACTCGATGGGCCTCAAAAGATAGGGAGTGGCGAAGGTATTGTCCATGACCGTCATCAATTTATGGCGCTTAGCAATATCTACCGCCATCTCAATATCAACGATATTCAGTAGCGGGTTGGAGGGAGTCTCCAGCCACAACAACCTGGTATTGGACTTTATCGCCTCTTCAATCCTATCTCTGTTATCCATTCTCAAAAAGGTGAACTCCAACCCGAAGTCGCGCATCACCTCCTGAAATAGCCTATAGGTTCCCCCATAGATATCATCTCCGGAGATTACGTGGTCGCCTGCCTTAAGCAAATGGAGGACAGTGGCTACGGCAGCCATGCCGGTAGCCAGGGCGAATCCCGCCTTTCCACCCTCGAGCTGGGCAATGGTATCTTCCAGCACCTTTCGCGTCGGATTGGCCGTGCGCGAATAATCATAGCCCTTAGTTTTACCCAAGTCCTCAAAGACAAAGGTTGAGGTCTGGTAAATCGGCACTGAGACAGCGCCATATGCTGTATCAGGTCTCTGCCCGGCGTGGATGGCTATTGTCTCAAATCTCATATATTACCTCCCTGGCTGAATTCCCTCACAATTTCTCACCTTCAGTCTCTTAACTAATCTTTCGGGACTGAGTCGCGACCCCGGTGAAAAACCGACCGAGGCATATTAGAAAACCTTTTTTACTCCCTTTCATTTACTACTATATCTATGGATTTAATAAACTATCAGGTTCGAAAAATTCTGTCAAGGGGTTTAAAGCAGGATATTAAAAAGAATCGCCATTCGCACAGCTTAAATTGTTGGATAGTATATCCGCAGCAGTTTGGGACCGTGGCACACGACCGGATGATACGTCTAAAATGCCGTCCTCTTAAGCTTGATCCAGGGTAGTTCCGGCGTATGACCGCAACGGCTGACCGCAGTGCTCCAGGAGGGCGTCCGGCGCTTCCAAACACCTGGGCCGCCGTGGATTCATCGTATGTGTGGGAGGTACGATTCCGGTCCTCAAGCATTTCAAACCAGAGATCAATGTCGTTGATTACGCCTGCCTCGTAAGCGGCCCGGATAGCCTGGCGGGGATAGTTCACTTCCTATACCTCTATCTTGGCCACCTTGCGAAGGAGTTTCCAGGCCAGTTCAAAGGTGCACTCAAAGCGTTGAATGATCGCATCGCGTACAATGATGGTAAAGGGTTCTGCCAAAGCAGATTCCAGGGTGGCGAGAGCCTGTTCAGTCGTCTTTAAGCGAAAAGCGAGTTCTGCCTTTTTCCCTTCCATACTTCCACCTTCTTCAGCGCGTGCCTGGCAAAATCCTCTGAGGCACCCCGAAAATTTACAAGGTCCACTCTCCCCGGTATGGGTAGAGATCCTCCAACTCCTGACGAAGCCAACTCCTGACGAAGAGCTGCCAGAACGGCGGCAGGTACCGGTACGGCTGAGTCATACCCCACGTCGTAGTCGGAAAAAAGGCCTGCCGACCCGTCTACCTGAGAGCCAAACAGGAATATGTCTGCTTCGATGTCTCTGAAGGCTGCCAGAACCCGCTGGCGAATGGCCTCTTTTTCATAGAGAATGGTAATGATAAAAGGAATTTTGTCGGTGAGTAGTTTTTATTTTGCTCGAAAATGCAGCAATACTGCGGGTCTTCGGGCTTTCTGCTTTCCGCTTTTACCTCGCCAGGAGTTGGTTTCTCAGAAATATGTCTCCCTCTCTCTTCATGGTGACATTTTCGGTCCGCTTACAGGGTGACAATATCACGGTCCGACGACAGGGCGTCGTTTTTTCACATTGACATTTTCCGATTTGGGGCATATAATGTTCACATTGAAGTCCTTAGATTTGAGGTGTAAGTTATGGAAAAATATTTGGGACATACAAAAGTGTTCAAAGCACTGGGCGACCCCAAAAGAGCCATGATTGTAGATATGCTTTCCTGTGAGGAGTTATGCGCCTGCATGATTTTAGAGAAGTTTGAGATGTCTCAATCCACCCTGTCCCACCACATGAAGCTACTGTGCGGATGCGGGCTTGTCAGGAGTAGAAACGAAGGCAAATGGACGTACTACTCGCTGGATGCGGATACAATCAGCAAAACAAAGCAATTTTTCTGCGACATCACCTCCAATGAGGAAAACTGCATCTGCAAGGAAAATGCGGATTGCTGCAAAGGATGTGATGAAAATGAGTAAAGAAGAACCCTGCTGTTGTTCGGTCGATGGTTGTTGTGATGAATCCATAACGCCGTATGACAAAAAAGATAAATGGGTAACGGGTGAAATCCATACTCCTTATGGTAACGTGCCTGTGGCTTCAGCGGATCTTCACTTCAAAGATACGCTTGAAGCGTGGAAGGTGCGCTGGGGCATAGGCAGAATGAATTATAAGATTAACCCTGGGCTTTATGCCGTGGGCAAGCCCGATCAAGCATCTCCCGTATTGGTCAGCGCAAACTATAAACTAACATTTGATACCTTGAGAAAAGAACTTTCAGGATTAAATTGTTGGATTATGATACTCGATGCAAAGGGCATCAACGTCTGGTGCGCCGCTGGTAAAGGCACGTTCGGAACTGATGAACTGGTGGGCCGCATATCAAAAACAGGGCTGCCTGAGATTGTTGCGCACAGGACATTGATCTTACCGCAGTTGGGAGCTACCGGCGTGAGCGCCCATGAAGTGACCAGGCAAACCGGATTTTCAGTGGTTTACGGCCCTGTAAGAGCGCGTGACATAAAGGCTTTCCTTGATTCCGGCTTCAAGGCTACAGAAGAAATGCGTACCGTAAAATTTACGATGTGGGACCGGTTGGTTCTCACGCCTGTGGAGCTGGTGCAGGCCGCTAAGACTTCATTGATGGTTTTCGGAATATTATTCATCCTAAACCTTTTCGCGGCAAGACCCTTCGGGCTTGCGGATTTTATCGTTTATGCCGGCTCTGTAGTAGCGGGAACCGTTGTTACGCCCGTACTCCTTCCCATTATTCCCGGCAGGGCGTTCGCATGGAAAGGCTGGCTGCTGGGGTTGTGTTGGACGGCGGGGTTTATTTGGTTTAATGGATGGTTTGTTCCGGAATTCCTGCTTCTTGCTATAGGTTATCTACTGGTACTGCCGTCTTTGTCGGCGTTTCTGGCGATGAATTTCACAGGCTCGTCAACATATACTTCCTTCTCCGGCGTTATCCGAGAAATGAAAGTAGCGGTACCGTTGATCGTTCTTTCATCCGTCGCGGGGATTGTGCTGGTGTTAATAAAGAGACTGTCGGCTTAATTAGGAGGGCGCTATGAAACACAAGTATTTGAAAAACGTCGCAACGCTCCGTCTGTCGGTTGAAAAATGTATCGGCTGCGGAAGATGCGCGGAAGTTTGCCCTCATAGAGTGTTCAGCGTGGAAAATAAAAAGGCGCGGATAAAAGACCGGTGTATGGAGTGCGGCGCTTGTGCGAAAAACTGCCCTGTAAATGTTATCACAGTTGATGCCGGAGTCGGATGCGCCTATGCCGTGATTATGGGTTGGCTTACCGGAAGCGAGCCGAGTTGTGATTGTTCAGGCGGCGGAGAATGCTGCTAAATAATGTGGAAGGTGTGTTTTATGAGTAAAGAGAGGACAGCAAGTATCGGGTTTTTTGAGAGGTATCTGACCCTATGGGTTGCCTTGTGCATGGTTGCCGGTGTTCTTATCGGAAAATACGTACCTGGAATCCCTGATTTCTTAGGTAAATTTGAGTATGCACAGGTTTCCGTCC
>DATIKP010000024.1 GCA_035477455.1 Atribacteraceae bacterium | reverse complement strand
GGTCGTCAATAAGAACAAAAAAGCTGCTTAATATCTAAAACTGCAGACTGGACAGTTTATTTGCTCTATAACCGGATAATTCTATTTGTTGACAACAGATGGATTGACAATTGAGGCGTAATCGGTTTAGCTAACTTCTATTGGGAGGGGGGGCTATTAAACATGCCGACCCCGGGGTCACTATGATGGCCGATTCACATCTGGCGCACCCAATATTGCACACGCTCTGCCGGGCGGTGGAAGAGATCTCCAGGCCGCTTCACGCGAAAGGTGTCCAAGTGAAAAAAGCCCACTTTGGCAGAGATTCAGGCCTAGTCGGTGCCGCAGCGTTGACCATAGAACGGATATTCAGCTCGAAATTTTGATGTCTTTCGTCCGGACATGATTGAACGATAATCAGGCATGCAGGATGAGTTTGGGAAAGGAGGTGGTTGGCGACAACAAGGATTTACAGAGGATAGAGCTGAAGCGTCGGAAAGAGCTACACTCAAAGCTTGGGTATAGCCAAATGAAAACAGGTGGCGCATCCTCAGGTGAAGTTCAAGCATCACCAAGAAATCACTTCGATCCCCGAAGGGAGGATACGCCATGAAACAAACAAAGCACTCAAGTGGCGGATTATTTGGTATGAGAGAAACACTATTCAGATTGCTATTGAAAATTCCAGACAATCAGGAGGTAGGACAATGAGGAAATTGAGTTATTTACTCGTGGTCGCTATGGTGTTCGGTTTATCCATTCTTCCGGGAGTTGGGGCAATGGCCCAAGATTTAACTATCGGGGTCGTCATTCCTTATGAAATTGGATGGTTCAGTGCGTTTCGTGAAGGATTTGAGCTGATTGCCGACAAGGAAAACGTTAGGGTAACGTGGCAATACCACAACTACCAGGCAGACCAGGAAACGAACGCCATCCAGAATCTGATAGTCCTTGGTGTGGATGCGATCAACCTGACAGCTGTAACCCCCTCCAGTGCCGAATACTCCTGCCGACTGGCCAACGAAGCCGGAATTCCGATCCAGATCACTGAAAGTGGTATCGCCGAAGGATCAGGGAAACCGGTTGCCGATATTGATTTCGACTGGTTTGATGTCTACAATACCGTAGCGAACAGCCTGCGCAATGACTTGGAGGGCGATCTCTCGGTGGTGATGATCCAGGGTTTCGCTGGGACTCCCCCGGTCATGCAGGGTATCCAGGGATTCAAGGAGGCCATTCAAGAACTGGAAGGAATCGCCCTGGCCACAGACGTGCAATATGGGGATTATGCGACGGCACCTTCGCTGGATATTATGAAGACACTGGTCCAGGCAGGGCTTGAATTCAATGTCGCCATCGGAGCTTCCCAGGAAATAACCGAAGGCATCATCCAGGGACTGCGGGAAGAAAACGTGGACCTCGATGAAGTGGCCGTTGTCTCGGTCAATGGCGGACCGATGGACATCGAAAATCTCAGGAGAGGTTACCTCGACTTTGTCCTGAGCCTTTCCCCCGGTCTGCACGGCATGATTTGCGCCCAGAATTTGATCAATTACATGAAAGGTGAGCCATACCAGGAAAAGAGCTACTCTCCGATCGCATGGTGTACCCGGGACAACTGGGAAGAAATTTTGATTCCCTGGTACCTAGATGCCAGCTGGTTCCCGGTGGTTGAAGAATTTGTGAGGAGCGGTGAGTATAAGCCAGAGCTGCGTAGTTAGATGGTGCCAAACCCATGTGAAGGCGGATTTTTCCCACCTTCACATGGGTTTGGCGATGAACGATGGTTGTTTTGGTAGAAGAACTACCCCCTCGGCCAAGCGAGAGACCGGGAATCACAATTCTCCTCCCTCAAGGCCAGGAGAGGGTGGGGTGAGGGTTGAGAGAGGAGGTATGGTACAGATGGCACATGATGGGAATATCCTCACCACCGTTGCATTGTGCAAGAATTACCCTGGGGTTCGGGCACTCGATTCGGTGGATTTCGATCTTCGTTATGGAGAAGTTCACGCCTTGGTCGGCCAAAACGGAGCCGGGAAATCGACTCTGATCGAGATCATCGCCGGGTCGATCCGGCCGGATAGTGGGGCGATTGTTTACGAAGGATCCACCTATTCCTCATTTGATCCCTGGCAGTCAATCGATTTGGGAATCCAGACGGTTCACCAGGAAAACTTGCTGGTGGAGGAGCTTTCGGTGGCCGAAAACATGTTTCTGTACGACCTGCCGACCAGAAAGGGAGGATTCGTGCAGTATGGAGAATGTATCAGCTGTACGCAACAGCTGCTGCAGTCGTTGGGCATGAAAATCCCTCCCGAAAAGCGGGTGGCTCAACTCTCCTTCGTGGAGCAAAAATTGGTCAGCATCGCCCGGGCGTTTTCCCGTTCTTTGAAACTGTTGATCCTGGACGAACCGACCGCTTCGCTTGACGAGCAGGGAAAAAATATACTTTTCCAGGTGATCGAACGGCATAAAGCCAAAGGATTGAGTATCATCTATATCTCTCATAACCTCTACGAAATATTCGAAGTGTGTGACCGGGTTACTGTACTCAAGGATGGGAAGAAGGTTGCCACCCAACTGGTCAAAGAGGTGACGATGCGCGATGTGGTGAGGAATATGATCGGAAGTTCCCAGACGTCACTCTACAAACGGGACAAAAGCTCAGCTCCAGTCAAGGGAATCGAGGTGTTGAGGGTAGAAAACTATTGCCGGCAGGAACGGGTCCGAAATGTGTCCTTCCAGGTCAGGAAGGGCGAGATCTTTGGACTGGCCGGTTTGGTCGGTTCCGGGCGAACCGAGTTGGCCCGTTTGCTTTTCGGAATAGACCAGAAGGATGCCGGCCGGCTTTTCTTTCACGAGAAGGAGATTACCCTCCAGAATCCCTCTGATGCCATTAGGAAGGGTATTGGGTATCTTACCGAAGACCGTAAAGGTGACGGATTATTGTTAAGCCGCCCGATCGTGGAAAACGTCAGCCTGGTTTCGCTGGCCAAGGTACATCAGTTTCTCCTGACTCTCCCCTGGGAACGCCGTGAGGTCGATGCCTTATCCAAGCAGATGAATATTAAGACCCCTTCCATCGATCAGTTGGTCGTCAATCTCAGTGGTGGGAACCAGCAAAAGGTGGTTATTGCCAAGTGGCTGCTGGCCGATTCAGAGGTCTTGATCATTGATGAGCCGACGGTGGGGGTGGACGTGGGAGCCAAGGTGGAAATCTACCGGATGATCGAACAATTGGCCGGACAGGGGAAAAGTATCGTGATGATTTCATCGGACAATCCCGAGCTGATGGCGGTGTGCGACCGGGTTGGGGTGATGCGTAACGGTGAACTGATCGTTATCCTGGAAGGAGACGAAATGACCGAAGAGAATATTCTACACTATGCGATGGGTGTGTACGAAGAAATGGAGGTGCCGGGATGAAGAGTGTCGGTTCATTCTTCACGGGGAAAGGCTCAGCCGGTCAATCCTATGTTCTCATTTTTCTGATCCTGGTCATCGTGGTCATCGCCACCGTAGTCAATCACCGCTTTGTCCATCCCCGGAACATCATTAATATCTTTCAGCAAATAGCCGTATTAGGCATTGTGGCCAGCGGAGTGGGAATGCTATTGGTCTCGGGGCACGTCGACATTTCGGTCGGATCCCAGGTTTCGCTGATGGGTGCCATCTTTGCCATGGCGATTCAAAGGATGATGGCATTGCCCGAAGGTAATGTGGAACCGTGGCGCCAAGCCCTCACCTACCCGGTCGCGATCGCACTGACCTGTGGGGTGGGGTTGGCAATAGGCCTGGCCAACGGTATCACGGTGGTCAAATCAAGGGCTTCTTCATTTATCATTTCTCTGGGCTTCATGTCGGCCTATTCCAGCTTGGCACTCTTGGTCACCGGCGGTGCTTCCTATATGCTGTTCGGACGTTTTGAATTACTGGGGAGAGGACGGATTTTCCATTACTTGCCAATTTCCATCCTCTTTTTTTTAGGGATAGTGGTCATCGCCCACATCATTTTGAAATATTTCCGGTATGGTCGGTTTTTGTATGCCATCGGCAGCAACCGCAAGGCAGCCTTTGTGTCGGGGATCAATACCGACCGGATCATCATCAAGGGTTATATCATGATGGGCTTGTTAAACGCCCTGGCCGCCATCATCCTCATCTCCCGGGTGGGGACGGCCCTGGCCACGACTGGTGATGACTATGCTTTGGATGCCCTGGCCTCGGTTATCGTCGGCGGAGTGGCCCTGACCGGTGGAAAAGGAGGTGCTTTGAACATATTCCTCGGGGTGGTGCTGATTGGATTGATCGGCAATGCGCTGATCATCATGAACGTCAACCCTCACATCCGGGGTTTGGTTATCGGCTTGATCATCATCATTGCGGTATCGCTCAGTCAACTCTCGGAGCGGCAGTCTTGACCTATGAACGATTCAAGGGTCATAATCCGAAGTTCACGGTTCAAGGCTGGAAAAAGATTAACAAGAGGTTGGGTAAAGATTGGACGGGCAGGTTGCTGCCCAACACCGTTCACGGATCGTGGCTTTCGGAGAACCCCTCGGTCATCAGGGCACCAAGTATGAAAAGGCGGTCGAGGGTGTAGATGTAGGGTTTCTGGTTTTGACCCTTCTCACGACTCCCGACTCATTGCTTTTACAGAGGAGGTTGCAATGGAAAAACGAACGTTATTGAATACGATCAAGGGTTCGAAATTTGAAGGGTTTTTCCCTGAACAATGGGACCTGGAGCGGATCGATTGGTGCTGCAGCCGGGACCCGCAAGAAGTATATACCAGAGAGAACTGGTGGCATCAGGATTTTCAGCCGGTGAGTTGTCCGACCTTGGATGACTTCAACGTGATGATGGGTCATGAAATTGCCTGTCAAATCAAGGAGACCAAAGACGAAGGACGGGAACTCGCGTTGGTTTTCTCGGTGGGTCCCATGGGGATGTACCGCTGGACGGCGGAGTTTCTCAAGCGTTGGAAGGTGGACGGTAAACATGTTCATGGGTTTAACATGGATGAGTGGAGTGACGCGGAGGGGAACACGCTGCCGCCTGATGATCCTGGGTCCTTTCGAAATGCCATGGAGTCTGCCTTGTACGGTCCATTGGGAGAATTGACCGTACCCGTACCGCAACGTCATTTCGCTACCCGTGAAGAGCTACCAACCTATGCGGACCGGATTGGGGAACTCAGGGCCAAGGGAGCGAAATTCGTAGTGATTTACGGGATCGGCTGGGTATTTCACATCGCCTTTTGGGAACCACATTTCGCTGAAGATTACACCACGATGGAAGAATGGTCGGCAGCTACCCACCGTCAAGCAGCCCGTCTTCATCCCTTGACTGTCATACAGAATTCCATCACCAGTTTCAGGAGCCGCATCACACTGGTTCCAGCCAGGGCTAATACGATCGGGCCGGGTATCTTTTTGAAGGCCGATTATACCATCGGCGGGGTGGATGGGTATCTTCCCTGCCGGAACATGATGTACCAGGCCCAGGCACTGTGGGTGACGCTCAAATATGGGCCTGATATGTGGATTCCTTCCTCGGTGATGCCCGGGTTGCCGGGAAAGCTGTTCTTTGTCGAACCGCTGGCTGGTCCCCTGGTCCCAGAAGTGAATTAGACCGATCGTTACAGCATGGAATACGATCTTTTGCTCATGGGGGGAAGGGTGGTGGCCGAGACCAGGACCCTTCCTCGGGGTTATGTTGCGACATGCGGGAACCGAATCGCTTCAATTGGCGAGGACTGGAGATCGATCCGGGCTGATGAAACAATCGATGTGTCCGGCCTCGATATCATCCCCGGCTTGATCGATATGCACACCCATGGAATAGATACCGTGAGTTTCATGGAGAGTGATGAAGAAGAGTGCCTGTGGTCACTCCAGCGTTACGCGGTATTCGGGGTGACCAAGGTGGTTGCTTCCACCATATCGAACCCCCTCAAGGTCATCACCGGCCAATTACAGCGATTACGCCGGGTAAAAGAAAAAGCAGGGACAGGTGCATTGCTCCATGGAGTTCATGTGGAGGGTCCTTGGCTGGCTCCACGCTGCCGGGGGGGACATCCATTGGAATATCTACGGGTACCGGATCCGGATGAGATCAGGTTGTTATTGGACGAGGCCGGGGATCTCATCGTGACTCTCACCTACGCGCCGGAACTACCCAATGCCCTCTGGTTGACAGAGGAATTGGCCCGGCGGAGGATCCTGCCGGTCGTCGGTCATACGGAAGCCAGTTTCGAACAGACGGAGCAAGTAATCTTGGCCGGGGCCAGGCATGTCACCCATCTGTTCGATGCCACGCTTGGATTCAAGGAAAATCCCGAAGAAGCCTTGGTGATGCTTCCGGGGATGGAAACAGCGGCTTTACTGTATGACCAGGTGAGTGTCGAATTGATCGGGTGTCCTATCCATGTTCCCCGTCCCTTTTTCAGATTCGTCAATAAGGTCAAGCCCAGGGAAAAGAAAATCGTGGTGACCGATTCCCTGGTAGGGACAGGTAAGCCGGAGGGGACGGTCTTTACCTCCAGTGATGGCTGGCGAGTCCGGGTCTCTGAAGGGGTTATCCGTATGGTCAATGATGATCCAGCGATCGATGGCAACTTGACCGGAAGTGCGGTGACCATGAACCGGGCCGTTCAAAGGGTACGGGAATACGCGGAAATCACACTGGAAGAAGCGTTGATGTGGGGAACTCTCAATCCGGCCCGTGCCCTGGGGATCGACCGTTTGACCGGGAGTATTGCCGTAGGAAAAGATGCTGACTTGGCCGTGATCGACCAGCATTTTGATGTCCACTTCACCATCGTCCAGGGGCGGGTGGTTCACGGCAGAACGTGACAGAACCATTTCGCGATCCTCCGGCCTCCCAGGGGAGAGACTGGGGATCTCATGGAATAGACGATTGAGGAGGTCAATACCGTGTCTGATTTTACCCATTTATTCGAACCCATCATGATCGGACCCGTTGAGGTACCCAACCGGGTATGTCATGTACCGACCGATATCAGTTCATCTCATGTGGACGGATCGGTCAGCAGTAGAGATATCTATCACCACGCCACCATCGCCAAGGGTGGGACGGGTTTGATTATCGTAGGTGCCACATCTCCTCAGGGGATGACCGGCCGTTCCACGGTGGCCTGCCTGGTGGCGGATGATGATTCATACATCCCGGGTTTAGCCAGGTTGGCCGAAACGATGCATCGATACGGTGCCAAGTGCGCTGTTCAGCTGCAGCATCCCGGCCGGCAGGCCTCACTTCCCCGTGAGGGGAAATTTGCCTCAACCGATATGGTCTTGAACCTGCCCTGGTCGCAGAGCAGGCCCATTGCGTATGCCAGCGAAGAAGAGGGGCTCCTCAAAAAGACCATCAGAGTACTGACTACCGATGAAGTCCTGGAATTGGTGGACCCGTTCGCCGAAGCGGCTTGGCGGATAAAACAAGCGGGATTTGATGCAGTGGAACTCCATGCAGCGCATGGATACCTTCTGTCGGAATTCATGAGTCCCTACCTCAATCGGCGGGGGGACCGGTTCGGCGGGAGTTTTGACAACCGGATGCGATTTCCCCTGGCTATTGTCGATGCGATCCACCGGAAATGTGGACGGGACTTCCCGGTGTTGATCCGGTATTCGGTTGACGAGTGGGTTCCGGGAGGCCGAGAACTCGAAGAATCGGTGAAGGTCGCCGAGGTGTTTGAGGAGGCTGGAGTGGCGGCTCTCGACCTGAGCCAGTGTATCCAGGAAAGTCCAGGGGCCGGTTTTGATCCCATGTATTATCCTGAAGGTTGGACTATCTATGCCTCGGAAGCCATCAAGAAGAAGGTCGGGATCCCGGTGATCAACAGCCATACCCTGCGGAACCCTGAGTATTGCGAAGCGATTTTGAAAGAGGGAAAGACAGACATGGTGGGTCTTTCCCGGCAACTCCTGGCAGACCCCTACTGGCCAATCAAGGCCAAGCATGGGAATACCCGGGCCATCCGGCGTTGCATCTCGTGCTTGACCGGTTGCTGGCAGGAGTCCCTGATGGCCAAAAAAGAAATCGCCTGTGCCATCAACCCGGCCTGTGGTAACCAAGACCTGGAGATCAGGCAACCGGTTGCAGAAAAACTTGACATTGCGGTGGTGGGAGGTGGTCCGGCTGGAATGGAGGCGGCCAGACACGCTGCTGAACGGGGGCATCGGGTCACCGTATTTGAAAAGACCAACGAGTTGGGTGGAGCCATCCTGGGGTGCTGCCTGGTTCCGGGGAAAGCCAAAATGAAATGGTATGCTGACTGGATCAGGCAGGAGATCAATGACCTCGGAGTTGATGTCAGGTTGAATACGGTACCGGCAGCGAACGATCTCTTTTCCTTTGACGTGGTGGTCAATGCCACCGGAGCCAGTTCCTTTGTACCGAAGGTGCTGGGAGAGTCGGAAAGGGTCATCCCTTTCGAGCGGGTACTGGTGTGTCCCAAGGCGAGCTGCGAGCATCACCCCCAAGACGGCAGAAAGCCGGTCAAGCTCGATGGGAACAAGGTGATTGTTTGGGGTGATCACTATCCGGCGGCAGATACCGCGGCCTACCTGGCTTCGCTGGGAAAAGAGATCACGATCATCACCCCGCATAGACAATTTGGATCCAATATCGAAGTAATCCATATGTACGTCCTGCGGAAATGGTTTCAGCAGCGGGATGCGGAGGCGCTCAATTCGAAGCCGTTCAAATACCCGGTTACCGTCCTTACCCAAGCGGCCATCGTCCAAATCGGTGTACATGAAGTGATCCTATTACGTGGTCAGGAACAAGAAATAGTACCCTATGACCATATTGTGACCTGCTGGGTCAGACCGAATACGGAATTGCTTGATCAACTCCGGGCTCAGTCGGTACCCTTCGTCAATGCAGGCGATTCCAAGAAACCCAGGAATCTCCATGCAGCGGTCAGGGAAGGTGCCTGGGCCGGCTTGGTTATCGAAGAAAACCGGTTTGTCAATCCCAACGCAGTGCTGGTGAACGACTTGCCCCTGGATATGGCCCGGCAGTTACGGAAACGGTGATCTCAAGAGAAAGATGGGAACTGAGGCAATGCAAGGTTCGGCCTGATCATTCACGACAGTATATATGAACGAAAACACCCTCTCCCGGTACTAAGAGAGGGTGGGGTGAGATTGACACCCATCTCGCTATTCACTGCATTGAGAGGGAGGTAAGTTAAAGTGGCTTTGAAAACGTTAGTGGTTGGAACCGGAGGAATGGGAGCATCGCACGCCCTGGCTTATAGAGACCTTCCTGGTTTCGAGATTGTCGGGTTTGTGGTGGCCAAGCGGATCGATCGTGCCCGGGAATTGGCTTCCCGTCTGAATTTATCCATCCCCGTGTTCACCGATTATTATGAATCCCTGGATGTAACCCGACCTGACGTGGTGTCAATTAATACCTATGCGGATACCCATGCGGATTATTCCATCGAGGCGATGAGCCGGGGATGCCACATATTCATGGAAAAACCGATGGCTCAGACGGTCCAGGATGCGGAACGGGTGGTTGAGGCTGCCCGAAAGACCAACCGCAAAGTGGTCATCGGGTATATTTTACGCCATCATCCAGCTTGGATCCAGTTTATCGATTCGGTCCGGCAGATCGGAAAACCCCTGGTCATGCGCATGAACCTCAACCAGCAGAGCTTTGGGCCTGAATGGAACGTACACAAGGAATTCATCCGCCGGATGCCCCCTCTGGTCGATTGCGGAGTGCATTATATCGACGTCATGTGCCAGATGACCAGGGCTAAACCGACACGAGTCCATGGGATTGCGGCCCGCTTGACCGAAGAGATTCCGGCCGGAACCCACAACTACGGGGCACTCCAGATTGTTTTCGATGACGATTCAGTAGGTTGGTACGAAGTGGGCTGGGGACCGATGATCAGTCGGTCTGCTTTTTTTGTGAAGGATGTCTATGGTCCTAAGGGATCAGTCAGCATCGAAAAGGAAACCTGGAACATCGATCCTTCAGATCTGTCCAAGCATACCGAGGTGAACACCATCGTTATCCATTCCAGCGAGACCGATGTCCAGGGTAACCGGGTGAAGGAAGACCGCTTCATCAAGGTTGAGGATGAACCAAGCCACGATGAACTATGTCGGCGTGAACAGGAATACCTTTACCGGGTCATCACCGAAGACATCGACCTGACTGAACACCTGGAGGATGCGGTAAACAGCATGAAGGTCTGTTATGCGGCAGTCGAGTCTTACGAAACCGGACAGGTGATTCATCTCTGAAAATAATGGTGACCCGGTTTCTCAGGGTAATGAAAGACGATGGATTAGGATAGGGGGCGGCTTATAGCCGCCGACCCTCCTATACCACCGTACAAGCCGGTCTGGCATACGGCGGTTCGCCAGAATTAACGTATTTCGAGTATCTTTGGGTCAGATCCACCAGTCCCAGTTTCATTAAATGCTCATTAGTCAAGGTAATACTCAGGATAGGGCTATGGGAGATTCTCCAGTAGCCTTTCCTTGTATTGGCAAATTCCCATGCTTTGTTGTTGTCCATCCCTAGTTTAACCAGGTGGTCATGTCTGGTTCTGATTTTGCACCATTGCTTCCAGATGCACATGCGTACTCTGCGCCGCATCCACTCGTCCAGCTTGCGGACCAGGCCTTTCATGTCCGCCAGTCCGAAATAATTTACCCAGCCGATGACCGCGCGCTTTAAATCCTGCATTCCCGCCGACTCATAACGAGGTTGGCGGCTCTACGCCGAGGGCAACATAGATGTCCTTCTGCTTCTCAAGAAGCTCTCCGACCCGTAGGGCTTGCCCCGGTGCGGTAAAGCATTCGATGATGTCGAGTTTGTCCAAGGCCCCTTGGAGAGCGTATTGCTTAAATAGACCTGTGTCTTGCATCCGTTTTTTGATATAGGAGAGGTAAATCAAGGCCACAAATTCAACAAAGAGTTTTCCGTCGAGGCTTTGTTCTGAAGAGACCAGCGTGCGCCGCAGGTTCAGTCGTTCCTTGAGATTGCCAAAGGCCTTCTCTACTAAGTCCTTGTTGCGATAGAGTTCCAGCGCAGTGACAGCATTCATGGTTTCATTGGTGATGAGCACGAAATAGCCGAAGTAGCGTTTGGCTTGTCGTACAGCTTCTTCTTTGATGATAACTTTGGTGCCGCGTATTGGGGTTGTCTGCACCTCGAAGTATTTCCTGTACTGGTTCTCGTGCTCGGGAATTCGTCTCTCTGACTCCAGTTCGTGGCGCAATTCCATCAGCTGTCGATCAAAAGCCTTTTCCTTTTCCGCCGCTTTGTCGATGTTGTAGTAGTAATGCAAGTAGACACGGCGGGATTCCGATATGGCGTCCCCTTTATACGGCCGTTTTTGGGTGTAATGCCACTTAGTCTGGATAGTCCGACAGTAGAGCTGGTATGTATCGTTGTAGACTTCAAAGCTACGGAAATTTTCATAGATGCTCTCTAGTTCCCTGCGGATCCAAGCCCCGGACATCTTGCTGGCGATGAGAAATTTAATATGCTCCTTGAAAAGGGCATTGAGATTCTCTTCGCTATAGAAGCCTCGGTCCATCACCAGCTTAACTTTCGTAAACCCGAGCGTCTCTAGATCGGCCAAAAGATGTTTGACAGTTTTAGTGTCGGGGATGTTCCCCGCTAGCTTCCGGTAGTAAAACGGGAGGTTAGAGGTCTCGCCGAACACTAGCGCCAAATTGAACTGGGGGAGCGAGTCGCCTTCCTTGTTGTTGCCGTATTGAACTTGGCGTAAGGCTCCCGAGTAGCTGGAGAACGAAGTGATGTCGTAAGCCCAATACTCTTTCTCGCTACGGCGCCTGCCTTGAAGTCGGAAGAACTGGTGTTTTATCTCCTCGGTAATAGAGGCAAACAGGCCGCTGCTTCGCTGCGAAGTAATGGTTTTACCATAGGGGTGGTGGTGTAAATGTCCCCATTTTTCAAACCGGTATAGCGGATTATGGTCTTCCAAGACCAAGTAATAGATGATGGACAGCATCTGCCGATAAGTTTGTGGGAAACACAGTTTTAAGTCCTCGGTGATGCCCAGTTTTTCGCCAATGGCATCCAAGAGATAAGTGGCACCGTAGAAAGACCGGGTTACTTTCTCTGCAGGCACTGGCCCCCTCTTGGCAGCGGCAACAGCTTGCTCCTTCCGGCCTCTGCCGTCTGTCGGCACGACTTCACCAGTCTTCTCATCTACCCTGCCAATCAGCCGCCTCCTAGACCGAGACTGCTGCTTCTCCTTGTCCCAATAGGAGAAGGATTCGTAGATGTAGGTGATTCCGGAGCGTGTGTCCTTTTGCCGAATGATAGCAACCACACAGCCACCTCCTCGTTATGTATAGTCTATCACATAACGAGGGAACATGCAAGCAGGAAATGCTCAAGATGCAGGTGCTTCAACGACTTTCGGACTATCCTACAACCGACTCGTTAGGTGTTAGCGGGAATGCAGGATGGCATGGAAAGCGTAAGAAATCAAGCTATATGTGTCTGAGTAGCACTAGTTTAGTTGATGGAAACTAAAACCGCAGGTCCTATCAGACGCCATATTTGTCCTCTCGTTAAAAAAAATCTGGTTCGGCACTGAAGAAGATTAGAGCGAAAAGCATTGATTCTATTTTATAGTACAACGGAAAGACAAAACAAACAACCGAATTGCATTTTGTCGTCGGACAGTGATCATGTCCCCCCCGTAGAACGAAGGGGTGATCTACCTGACGGGAAAATGATCATATTGACAATTATTCGATGACGAGACGTGAGGCAAGGTCGCCAAACCTGCTACACTCCGCCCAGACCTCCAGGGTGTCTCCTGGTTCCGCGTCAATGATCAGGTACTGCACTACCTGTTCCCCGGCACTGAATTGCGAGAGCATCTTCTGTTCGATAATTGTTGCCCCGTTGAGAAAAACATATACTTCTTCGATGTAGTGATCAGCCGGATCTCCGACCGAGTGGAGAATGTTGACAAGCAGGATCTTTGTTCCCGTGTCAAAGGCCAGATTAATGGTTGAAGGGGGATGCGCGGACGCTGGGTAAGCGAGGAAAAGGACCAGGAGCAACAGCAGGATGGAGACTACAGAAGCGAGTCGCATGAATCGATTCACGTAAGACACCTCCCAGGTTATGAGAAATCGCTGCTTAAGCAGCAAGAATCAACACGGAAGAAAATTATTCCCGTGGCTTGACCTTCCATCCGGCTGGACCGGGCAGGACTCCATGATCGGCCCCCCAAACCAGACTGTGACCAGGACCCTGCTACTAAGGCAAAAAGTGTCCGGAGAAAGAGGGCGTCATCGGTTTCGGGGAGGATTGACGATTCCCGGACGATGGTGACCCAAGCTCGATCGGCGGGCATCTCCCCACCGGGGGTCTTTCGACCAGGAAAGAGCCGCTATGTCTGGGGAGATCGATATTGGACACCGGGAGGACAGTTCCCTGGATAGGCCTTTCCTCCAACCCACTCCCTCTCCCCGGAAAACCGTCCCCCTTGCTCTCCCTTTCGAAAAGGAGGTAGGGAGATTTGATCTTTGATTCCACTGCCATAAGTAATTTTGCTGCAAAACAACGAAGGAAGCCCGGGCCTGAGTTGCCTGAATCAGCCGCCGCAATCACCGCATTTTCGAAGTAAAAAGGCCAAGGACGGCCTTTTCAGCATTACTGCAACCGGACGTGGTCTGATGCGTGCGGGAAAATGCCAGATGAGGCGGGGCTGATGGCAACGCGGCCTTGCTGAAATGAGTTTTTGCAGTAAAATTATTTTTATATTTTACATGATTTAACTCACCGGCTCGAATTTTTTACTGTGACGTGGTAAAGTACCTGGCTCGACGGTGGTGAGGTGGGTTGATGAGAGAAGACAGGCGACCGGAGACAGCGCATAGACCGCTTGAAGCAGGGCGAGGCCGCGGTGAGAGGGAAAAACTTTTGGAGTCACCCTTGCGCCCGCTACCGGCATCGGAACATGAAATATCGCTGACCTGACCACCCGGAGAAGTTGCGATTCCACCGATCACGGTTCACTGTTCACCGATCATGTACTTTTTAAAAAAAAAGGGGGGGGAAGAAATGAGTGATTCCCGTTTGGGAAAACTGGCCGAAGTGCTGGTGACCTACTCGACGGAAGTTAAGCCCGGAGAACGGGTCTTTATCATGTCCGAGGACGCGGCGATTCCGTATATCGAGGAAGTGGCGATGCGAGCGATCCGGGCCGGTGCGGTGGTGGAGACCGTGGTTTCTCTTGAGGCGGTGTTCCGGGCTCGCTTGCGGGAGGCTTCAGAAGAGGCGTTGGATCAGAAGAACCTGATTTTTTCCACTGTCATTGAGCATGCCGATGTGTTTCTGTCCGCCTGGGGAGGATGGAATACCCGGGCCCGGATGCATCTGGAACCGGATCGGATCCGACGAGCCCTGCGCGCCGATGCGGAAACCCGGCGCATGTTTTCCGAACGGATGGGGAATGGGAGGATCCGCTGGTGCGGAACGCAGTACCCGACCCATGCCGATGGGCAGGAAGCAGGGATGAGCCTTGAGGAATACCAGGACTTCGTCTATACTGCCGGGATGCTCGACCAGCCTGACCCGGTGGCGGCCTGGAAAGACCTGGCGGCGAAGCAGGAACGCTGGGTCAGATATCTCAACAGGAAGAGCGAACTGCATATCGTGAGTGCGGGGACCGATATCCGGGTGGGCATCGGGGGACGGAGGTGGATCAATTGCTGTGGAAAGGTCAATTTCCCCGATGGAGAAATTTTCACCTCACCGGTGGAAGACCGGGTGGAGGGGATGATACGGTTCAATTTCCCCGGGATTTTTCAGGGACGGGAAATCGAGGGGATTGAACTCGAGGTAAAGCAGGGGAAAATCGTTCGGGCCGGTGCGGTAAAGGGTGAGGAACTCCTCCGCTCGCTCCTCGGGACCGATGCCGGTTCAGCGCTCTTCGGGGAAGTTGCCATCGGGACGAACGAGAACATCACCCGTTTCACCCGAAACATGCTTTTTGACGAAAAAATCGGGGGTACGGTCCATATGGCGGTTGGTGACTCGATGATAGAGGCGGGTGGGAAAAACCGCTCCTCGCTCCATTGGGACATGCTCTGTGACATGAGAGACGGTGGAAGGATATACGCCGACGGCGAACTCTTCCACCAGGACGGACTTTTCCGGGAAGACGTGTTGGGCGGCATCGGATACAATTAAAAGAGCAGCGCCGCCAGTTCGGTGAGGTTTGTCACGCTGAAGTCAACCCGGAGGTCTTCTGGCGCGATGGTACCGATATAACAGGTGGGCAGGCCGGCGGCCCGGGCCGCCTGGATATCGATTGCCCGGTCGCCTACGGTCAGGGTGGTCCGGGGGGTGAGGCCATATCGCGCGACAAGATGGAGAAACCCTTCCGGTGAAGGCTTGCGGGGGAACCCGTCATCACCGGATACGAGAGCGGTAAACAGGCCCACCATCCGGTGATTTTCCAAAAGGATTTGGGTGAGAGCTTTTTCCTTGTGAGTCAGAATGAAATTTCTCCCTCCCGCCCCGGCGACTGCCGCACAGATTTTTCCAGCTCCGGGGAAGGGTTGTGCCAGTGCCATTTGGAGTGGATTCTTGAGTCTATCATAAGCGTCGCGCAGGATTTCCGCCCGGATGGCCAAACGCTTCGCGTAGCTCTCGATCGCGTGCTGGAGAGTGATTTTCAGGTGATTGGCTATCTCCTCCTGCGGGCAGTCATGACCCAATTGCTGCAAGGCATAGCGAAGCGCCCGGCTCATTGCCGGATAAGTGTCGAAGAGGGTTCCATCGAAGTCCCAGATCAGGTCACGAAACCGCATAGTAGTGGATATATGTGTCAACGCGAGCAGGCATGGATGCGGCGATCCTGCTCAGTGCGTCGGATAGCCGACTGTGCTCATATACAGGACGCTTTCCTCGTGTCCATCGACCCCGACCAGATCGTTTACCTCACTGTCGAACAGCGCCCCTATCTGGCAGGTTCCCAGGTCGAGGGCGCAGGCGGCTAAGGCCAGGTTCTGCGCGCTGTGCCCGGCGTCGAGATACACATACCGGTAGGCCCGTTCCCCGTATTTCCAGCGGGACCGTCCAAAGACCGCCGTCCAGATAAAAACGGCTCCCGCTTGCCGGAGCATTTCCTGGCCCAGGCCCGCGTTTGAGAGGGCCTGGCGGAAGTCACCCCTTCGAATTTCCGACAAACGGTGTTCCCGAACCGAGTAATGGTACACTCCTGAGGGAAGATCGGCCACCCGGTTGGCGACGAGATAGGTCTCGAGGGGATAGAGCGCCCCGGCAGAAGGAACGGTACGGAATCCATGCCCTCCCGACTGGCGCAGCAGTCCGTTCGTCGCCCAGAGCAGATAAGACACCTGGGCCAGGAACAGGGGCCGGTCAAGATATTCCCGTACGCTCATCCGTTTTCTGAGAACCGTGTCAAGGGAGTTCTGAGCGGGAGAACCGGGAGGGGGCAGTTCGACCACCGGGTGGGAAGGATAGACCTTGTAAGTTCCGGGAGGAGAAGAAAGAGCACGCATAGCCGGCCGCGTTGAAGTTCGTGAGTATTTGGTCTTTTCCTGAAAAATCTCCCCGACCTGTTCATTCATTTGGATCAACTCCTTTTCCGAGGCCGTGATGCTTCCTGGCCAACCATAAACGATGATTAATCATACCCGGTTTGCAGGGTTTTCGGCAACAGATTGTTGGTGTGTTGTGAACCTTTTCCAAGGATGTCCATTACTGTTTAATGAAAAATGAAAAGGTGATTCCACTGTAATAAGTAATTTTGCTGCAAAACAACGAAGGAAGCCCGGGCCTGAGCTGCCTAGATCAGCCGCCGAAATCACCGCATTTTCGAAGTAAAAAGGCCAAGGATGGCTTTTTAGCAGCACTGTAACCGGACGTGGTCTGATGCGTGCCAGAAAATGCCAGATGAGGTGGGGCTGATGGCAACGGGGCCTCGCTGAAATGAGTTTTTGCAGCAAAATCAAAGGTATAATAAGATGAACCTGAGAGGGAATGCCCTTTCTTCGATGGAATTTTACAGGGGGTTGAATTTATGAAATACCGTTCGATCATTACGGTTTCACACCGGATGGAAGCGGAACTGATCAAGGGGCACCTTGAGGCCGAGGGAGTTTTGGTCCTCCTTAGACCGTCGACAGAGCCTTATGGTGGAGAGGCATTTTTTGGAGATGCAGGCCCGCTCGAAATTCTGGTTCCCGAAGACCAGGCGGAGCGGGCCAGCAGTGTCATCAATGATGTCCTTGGCGCCACTTCGGAAGATGAAGACGATCATGCGGAAATTTGATGACCGGTTTAAGGTGCCACACTCGATGTCCGGTATTGCCTGGTTATATTGATGGTCATTGCAGCGCAAGCAGAAGAGGTATGTGGCCTACTCGGCGCCGGCTCAATT
>DATIKP010000023.1 GCA_035477455.1 Atribacteraceae bacterium | reverse complement strand
CTCACCTCTTTTCCCGGTAGACCAGTTGGATGCTCCCAGCCCGGGGTTCTTGCCTGCGCGCGGCGCGCAAGCAGGCCTGGACGGTCAGCCGCTTTTGGGGGGACCCGTCGACTGGGGAAGGATCGGGAAGAGGAGCCAGCGCCGCAGGGTTTCATGAGCAATGAGAGAGTTCCAGCACTGCTACTACCCGGCGGACACCAGTTCAAACAGCATGGAAAAACTGGTCTCTCGCAAAGCCGCGGGCACGCAGGAACTCAGTGGAAAAATACTTTGATACAGAGCGTTTCTGAGTTGATTACGCGAACCCTACTCAGATTCGCAACAATTTAGGGGAGGTGTAAGTCATTGTCCGTTGACAGTTCAGTTCCTCTATGACCCACCTCTCTCCTGCTATGCCTTTTCTCGTCCCCATCCGCTTCGCGGATCAAGCGGTTGAACAGGAGGACCCGCCCTGCCGGGTTCAGATCCTCCACTCCCCGTCCGTCCGGGCCGAAAATTCCGCTACCAACAACGAAATAGTCGGCTCCGGCTTCCCGGGCCAAGCCGATCGTTTTCCCGTCTAGTCCTCCGTCGATACCAATCCAGAAATGTCCCATTCTCCGAATCCGCTCTTCCCGGAGGAAGCGCACCTTGGCCAAGGTGTCTGTAGAGAATGGTTGCCCTCCAAATCCCGGCGGCACGGCCATCAGCAAGGCCAGTCGGACCCGGTGAAGAACGGGGAGCAGATACTCGACCGGTCGATCGGGATTCAACGCAACTCCCGTCTCAGGGCCGCTTCGTTCGAGCAAGGCCAGGGTTTTTGCCAGATCTCGCGAGGTATCCTCCTGGACGATGATCATTCGGGCATAGGAAAACAGGGATATACAATCGTCCGGGTTGTCTGTTTCCAGATGAACGTGGAGGGGAAGTCGACTGACTTTTGCCAGGTCGGCAACATTCTTCGGACTAAAAGCGAAGTTTCGAACATAATGCCCATCCATTACATCAAGGTGCAAGGAATCGGCCCCGGCCGATTCAACCGCTTTAGCCGCCTTCCCGAGTTCCGCCGTATCTGCCGAAAGAAGAGAGGGACTGAGATGGTACCGACGGTCATAGCGAGGTCCGGACATGGTCATCTCCAATGTAAAAAATGGTGATCGGTGATGGGACAAACCTTCCTCGCACCCTCGCTTCCTCAATCCAAGGTGTCTGCCACTCCCCCGGCGTTACGTCACTTTCACCGAAATCGTTAATCACGAAGGATCAGTTCGGTCAACTCATAGTAGAGGCTGGTCTGGCCCGCTTCGAGCATTTCCGGATCCCTGATTTCCACCACGATCGGAAACATTTCCTCTTCAGCAAGCAGGGTTCTGATCACGGTCTGTCCGTTTCGGGCTATTTCCACCCAGTAGGCTTTCAAGCCGAAGCGGGTTTCCGAAGAAGATACGGTGTAGGTCAGCGTCTCCCCTGCTTCGCTGGTCTCCCATCGAAAGCCTTCGGACATCTGTCCCCCGGTCATCAGCAGGGGTAAGAACATCGCCTGTGAGGCTAAAAGAGGCCCATATAAGGTCATCAGGGTCGGGTTGGCAAAGAAGAGAGTTCCGAAGGCATCCCCGATTTCCTCGGTTTTCGTCACCATGGTCTGGCTGAACGAAGAATCACCCATCTTGAAGTCGATCTTGATCTCCAGCTGATCGTCCGCCTTCGGAGTCGTTTCGATCAGCATATACCCGGCGGTCACCTCTCCACTTTCCTCCATCCGCATCTCGTAGCGTTGGCGTTCAATCCGGCTCAGGTCCGTCCCGCCAAGACATCCCTGAAGAAAAAAGGCTGTGACAACCGTCATGACGATGATCGTACTGTTTACCAACTTATTGCGCTTCATGGTTGAATCCCCCCTAAGGGTTAACCCTGCGTTCCTACCCTTTTGGTATTGTACCACCAAACGGTAAAAAAGACAGTATTGTACTTACTCCCCCCTCCCGCCGGTAGTTTACCACCCTGTATTCGGATATAATACGAATCGATGACTCAGTGAGGCAAAGGGGTGCGGTTTACGGAAAAGCGGGCCAGAACAATGAAGCAACCAGCCGAAAAGCGAATACTCGAAGCGGCGGAGAAATGTTTCGCCGAAAAAGGGTTCGAGGGATCCCGGGTGGAAGAAATTGCTCAAAAAGCCGGGGTGAACAAAGCTCTCCTCTATTACTATTTTAAAAGTAAGGAAGAGCTTTTTCGGGAAACGGTCCGGCAAAGTCTGCTTACAGGATTCACTCTACGGGATAATCTCTTCACCGGAATACTCCCAACCGATTCAACCGATATGGGAAAACGGCTGCAGAAGGCCTTTTCCTTCGTAGAAGGAAAAAAAGACGTGTTCCGGATCCTGATTATGGAAGCGGTCAAGTTGGGATCGGACAAAACGGGCTTGTTCGACATGATCGAACAGGTGATTTTTTCCCGGATCAACCGCGTTTTACCGGACACCGAGATCCGACATTGGAGCAAGAACCGGCTCTTGTTGTTTTGCTTTGTGATTGTTCCCTTTCTGGCGTTTATTGTCCTCCAGGAACCGTGGAGTGCATACTATAACGTCGATGCCCAGAAGGAAAAAAAGGAATTCATGCGTCTTTTCGAAGAACTCCTCACCCGTTTTCTGCACCAACCGCAATGAGCTCCCTATCCCCCTTTCCGAAGACTATACCGTTTTCCACTCAGTATGCCTTTCCCTAAGAGAAAGAACCAGTCGGCGCAAAAAATAGAGGTCTACTTCTCGAAGCACAGGAAATCTTCCGCAAAAGGGTCGCGGTAACAGGCGTATCCCAAGGCCCGGCACCCATAACATGACTCGTGCCGGCAGGTCCGGCACTTTCCCTGTAAGCGATTCCGGTCCCGGACCTCTTCGAGAAGCGGCGACCGCCCGACGATATCCCACAACGATTCGCCTATCAGGTTCCCCAGGGGGTAGAGAAATCGGCGACAGGGTAGCAGAGTACCTTCCGGCATGATACAAAACGATTCTCCCAGGTTACAGGCGGCTCCCAGAATCTCCCGGTCCCCTTGTCCGGGTCTGATCCAGAAAGCCCGGTAGGGAGCCAGATCCGCCAAAGAAGAATCCATGTCGCAGCACTCAACAAGCGTCGTTACAAAGTCCCGCCATTCGGCTGGGCTCAGAATACCGTCTCTCAGGTTCCGGCCTTGTCCCTCCGGAATGAACCGTTCAATGATCAAACCATGGAACGATTCCTCTTCAACCAGTTCGAGCAAAGGCACCACCTCGTCGATATTATCAGGGGTAAGAGTATTCATGACGATCACCTGGAATCGTCCGCTATCCCGCGTTCTCCTGAGCGCTTCGAGCGCTTTACGAAACACTCCCCGACCCCTGATGCGATCGTTGCTCCGGGAAGATGCCCCCTCCAGGGAGATTTTGATCGTGCTTAGTTTAGAGAAAGCAGCCAGCCTATCGATACTCTCCCGGTCAAGGAGCAGTCCATTGGTGATGATCATCAGTTCGGTCACCGGTCGGGCGGTTTCGAGGACAGCGAGCAAGCGATAGAGTTCCTCGGCAAGCATTAAAGGCTCCCCGCCGGTGATGTTGATTACGCCAGAGGCCCCTCTTGCCTCCAGATCAGACAGCAATCGGGAGGCAAGAGCAAGTAAGTCAACTGATGCGGGATCCTGGAATTCCGACTGGTAACAATGAAGGCAGCGCAGGTTGCAACGGTTGGTAAGGTGCCATTGAAAATTCACCCCTTCACGGCACCGCCAGCCAGCCCCTGGACCAATTGTTTTTCAATCAACAGAAACAGGATAATCACCGGGATCATGGCCAGAATAGCCGAAGCCATCAGGTAATGCCACTGCACGGTCCAGCGACCCACGAAATTATACAGACCCAGGGTCAGGGGACGTTTATCCATGGAGGTGATGAAGGTAAGGGCGAACATGAATTCATTCCAGGCCGTGATAAAGGTATAAATCACCGTGGTCACCAGACCGGGCATGGCAATCGGGATCACCACCCGGGAGATGGTTTGCAGGCGGGAACACCCGTCGATCAACGCCGCCTCTTCAATTTCCCGAGGGATACTCCGAAAATAGCCGGCCAAAAGCCAGGTGGCAAAGGCCAGAGTAAACACCCCATTGGTAAAGATCAGTGACCAGAGATTGTCCAGTAGGCCCAGTTGGGCAATAGTACGAAACAGGGCAATGACCACGATGATCGGGGAGAACATCTGAACGACCAAGAACAAATACATCATGAACCCCTTAATACGAAATCGCAGACGGGCCACCGCATAAGCCGCTGGAATGCACATAGCCATGTTGATGGCGGTCGTTCCGAATGCGACGATAAAACTGTTACGGAAATATGCCCAGAGGGGGTATTTCGTCCAGATAACCGAAAAATTCTCCAGTTGAACATTCCGAGGTATCCAGTGGGGAGGAGCGGCGTAGACTTCCTCCAAAGGCTTCAAGGCGGTGGATATCGTTACAAAAAAAGGAAAGAGCAAAACAGCCAGAATAAAAACGATCGCCGGATATACCAGGTATCGGTATCCTTTCATGGTTATGCCGCTCCTTCTCGAAAATAGCGACGCGCATAAGCAATGCTCACCGTCAGAAGCATCATAAAGGTGATCACAGCCATAGCCGCAGCCGGTCCCCATCTCTGGTACAGAAAAGAATATCTATAGATATGGGTAACCAATATATCGGTGGTCCCGGCCGGACCGCCCATAGTCAGTATCCAGATGATGTTGAAGCTATTGAAGGTCCACAGGGTGGACAAAAGGGTCGCTACGATCATTATCCCACTGAGGAGCGGCATGGTCACATAACGGAATTTCAACCAGGAGGTTGCTCCATCCACCTCGGCCGCTTCGTACAATTCCTGGGGAATGGCCTGCAAACCAGCCAGAAAAACCAGGGCCATAAAAGGAATCCCGCACCAGATATCCACCCAGATATTGGCTAAAAAGGCCGTTCGGGGAAAAGCCAGCCAAATGGGCGGATCGGAAATCCCCAGTACCCGTAATGTATGGTTGAGTAATCCAAAGTCAGCATTATAGGTCCACTGCCACATCATGGCGCTGATCGGAACGGAACTGGCCCAGGGAATGATCACCAGGGTCCGGGCCAGTTTTCGACCGGTAAATTTAATATTAAGGAGCAAGGCGATGATCAGCCCGATAGCCGTCTTTACCGAAACGGATAGAGCAGTCCATACACAGGTTCTGATAATGATTTGCCAAAAGTCCGGCCGCCCGGCCAAAAAGCGGTAGTTCCCCAGAGGATCGAAAGCCATCAGTTGTCCAAGCCGGTTTACCTGAAAAAAGGACATGAGAATGACGGAAAAAATCGGATAGAACATGAAAACAATAAGAAACACCGTTGCGGGGAGCAAAAGAAGGTAGGCAAAGGTGGACTCCGTTTTCCAAAATTTCCCTTTTCTGATCATCATCTCTTTCTTAACGAAGGGCGGAGTTCTCACCCCGCCCTTCGTTTCTTCCCGTTACATACCGCGAAGAGCGTCTATTTCCGCCGCCGCATCGTTCATCCCTTGTTCGGGGGTTTTGATGCCCAGGAATATCGCGCTGATGTTGTCCCAAATTATATCGTTGGCTTCCGGCCACTCTTCCATCAACGGCCAGCCCTTGGCTCCGGGAATCTGCTCGACCATGACCCGGTATACCGGAGTCTGGAAGTAAGGCTCATCAGCCAGGGACTTGGTCACCGGGGGGAATCCGACCAACTTGTCGAATTCGAGGCGCCATGGGTCGGAATAAAAGAAATCAAGGAACTTCCCAGCTTCTTCCTTGGCCAGCGAAGTATTGAACATGACCATGGAGTCGGTAACGATCAAACTGCTCTGAGGCTTTCCTTCAAAGTGAGGAAGAGGAGCTACGCTCCATTCAAAGGGCACATCGCGTGCTTCCAATATCGCGGACGTGAATCCTCCGCTCATGAAGAACACAAGATTTCCGGCTGCAAACAGGTCCTGAAGTTCATCACGCGAGTAAGCGGTTACTCCCGGCTGAGTCACTTGGTGGGTATTCACCAGGTCGTTCATGAATTGCATCGCTTCCAAGCCGGCTTCGTCGTTAACCGTGGATCTTCCATAGGTCCCGTCAGGGAGTATTTCAAAATAGTACCCGTCGTTGCCAAACAAGTAATACGCATGTTCGGTTAACTCCGGATATAACATGCCGCTCATTCCCACCGCGTTAATGCGTTCTTCCGGGTTGTGTACTTTCAGGGCCATGTCCAGCATTTCTTCAAACGTTTCAGGGGCTCTTTCAACAATATCGGACCGGTAATACAGCAATCGGGTACCGGCGGCTACCGGCAGACCATAGAGGACACCACCGATAGTTCCTTCCCGAAGCGCCGGATCGATATTGGCGAGCGTTTCATCGCTCACCCATTGCGCAATCGGTTCCACTACTCCCATTTCCATGAGGTCCAACAACCAGCGGGTTCCGATCACGGAAAGATCGGGAGCTTGCCCACCGACGACAAAGGTAATCAAGCGGTCAAAGAATTCGGGCCAGGGCGTAGAGATGATTTCGAGATCGATATCGGGGTGGGCTGCTTCAAACGCCTGTTCCAGGTTCACGGCATAGTCCGGAGTCAACCCATCATATTCGGCCCACATGACCCGTACCCGGGTCTGGGCCGAGACCAACCCGCTCACACTCAGTACACAGACAAGAATTACCGCACAGAGCAATGCGATTTTTTTCATTATTGTACACACCTCCCATTCTGTTCAGACTCGTTCCCAGTACCACTTGCCTACCGGTTTCCTCGCAGACTCACCTCCCCTTACACGATTTTCATGCTACGATTATAAACGTATCGGTAAGCAACAATCAAGATGCTCTCTTGCTATTCTACCCCTACTTCCCGTATGATTGACCATATGATCCACTTCGCCATCGACAAAGTATTCAACATACTACAGGAAAATAAAAAAAATTGGCAAGATATGACCCTCGAACCCCTAAACAATAATCCCTTTCTCGTGTTGGCCGGTTGTCTACTCAGCCTCCGAACCCAGGACCCGGTCACCCGCCGTGCGACGGAACGGTTGTTCGCGCGAGCTGATACGCCGCACTCCATCCTGCTTATTCCGGAAAGCGAACTGGCCAATCTCATCTATCCGGTGGGCTTTTACCGGCAGAAAGCACGGTATTTACGGGAAATTTCCCATATCCTCGTCGAGCGTTACGACTCACAAGTACCCGACACCTTAGACGAGTTGCTGCAGCTTCCCGGCGTCGGCCGAAAAACCGCCAATCTGGTGCTGACCAAGGGATTTGGTCTACCCGGCATTTGCGTTGATACCCATGTCCACCGGATCACCAACCGCTGGGGCTATGTCCGGACCAAAACCCCGGAACAGACGGAAATGGCCCTGCGAGACAAACTCTCCCCCCCATATTGGATTCCGATCAACACCGTGCTGGTTCTCTTCGGCCAGAACGTGTGCCTCCCCCGCCGTCCGCGCTGCC
Organism: Atribacteraceae bacterium; assembly: GCA_035477455.1. NCBI lineage: Bacteria > Pseudomonadati > Atribacterota > Atribacteria > Atribacterales > Atribacteraceae > Atribacteraceae bacterium. Next base: position 3,523 of record DATIKP010000023.1, on the reverse strand, counting down.
TTCAGTGCCCGATCGAGACGTACTGCGAAAAACACCAAGTGGAGTCAGGGAAACCGCCTTCCGGCCTGCAGCAGGGAGTGAGTCAATGATCGCCACTCTTTTTTTGCTCATCCTGGTTCCCCTCGGATACTGGTGGCTGATTCGGCTCCGGTGGAACGATTTCCCGCCAGCGGGAGTCGTATTTCTTTCTGGCTATGGCCCCGCCTTTCTCCTTCCCCTCATCCTCCCTTACCGCCTACTCGAAAAAGCCCTTTACGACCGGATTGCCGGTCTGGGAAACGTCTGGTTGATCAGTGTCCTCATCACCGTGCTCGAACTTTCCCTCCTCGCTTTCCTGATCGACCGCCTTTACCGTCGCCTAAAGCCGCAACACGCCACCGCCTTATTTCCCTTCTGGCTGTTCATCGGGATCGGCTTCGCCCTGGGGAAAATCACCCGCGACCTCCTCTTGATTTTATTCCATGACCTCTCCCGCTTTTATGGATACAGCCAGTTTTCCACCTTTCCAACCGGACCTTTTCTGATCCAAAGACTCCTGGAGATCGTCTTCGGTGTTGCCGCCTGCGCCTTCCTGGCGTTCGGCCGGTACCGGGACGTACCCTATCCCATCCGGCGGTTCGTCGGCTTTGTTCTGTTGTCCTTTTTCATACTCCAAATGGAGATTGTCCCCCGTCTCCTCTTTCAGTTCATACCGTTCCTGTCCCTGTTCACGCAGGCCTATTTAGTCAGCCTGCTCCCCCTCCTGTGTATATTAACCCTGGGAATTCTCTGGTACGCTTACCGCCGGGAAGAAAGGAGAGAGGCCCTATCCCGCGAAACCGAGCGATTGACTTCAGCCTGACCGTCCTTTTTACCGTCACCATACTCTTGTTCTCCCGGACTCTTTTCGCCCTGGACGCCGGTGTGATTCGCTATGCCGTCATGGTCGGCGAAGAAAAAGGCGGAGAGGTCCATCACCTCATCACTCGTGATGAGGTGACACTGACCCTCCGATCGCTTCTGGTCACCCGAGACGGCGAAACCTGGGAAGACAGCGGAGTGGTCATGGACAGTCAGACTTTACGCCCTCTGTCCAGCCGGAAGAATATTCCCTACCCGGCCGCCGGCGGCGTTTTAGAGCTGGACACCCGTTATCAGGAACATGCGGCTTCGATCCGCCTCAGATCACCGGCGGGGACGAAAGAGGCTTCCATCCCTCTTATCGGACCAACCTATGACCTGGAACAGATTCCGTTATTGTTCAGCCTGCTGGATCCTACGGCGATCGAATCGCTCAATGTCTCCATTCTGGTTCCTATTTCGGGAATGGTGTGGCGGGGACGACTGCGAAGAGTGAGCGAGGATACAGAATCAATCCGTTTTCGGTTCACCCTGGCCGGAGAAGTGCTCTATTTCCGGTTCAGCAGGGAAGCGCCTTATCTTCCGCTGGAGATCGAGGCTCCGCACCGGGGGTACGTGTTGAGGAAGGTTGAAGGTAGGCTCTGACCCGACGCCCGAAGCGGCGTCGGTTCGTCAATTATTCATTGAGTGCGGGAAGGGAAAGGTAGATGATTTCCCCGGCGACAAGTGGCGGTTCCAGGATCCAGGAGCACAACCCGTCCGGGCAGCGCGGATTGACCAGTTCAAGAAGGTGGCGGAAATCGAGAGTGGTTAAACGCCGGAGGCGTCCCAGCGGTTCGAGAGTGCCGATTTTATGCCCGTCCAGAAGCAACGGACCATAAACCGGGTAACCGGTGGATTCGAAGTAGACAAAACCCATCCGGAACTGAAAACCGACCCCCAAACCGATCTGGCACCCGGAAAGAGTCAAGAGTAAAACAATACTAACCATGCCCAAGATGATCAGATGTCCGGTAGACTTTTTCAAAACAATCATCGCGCCGCCCTAACGAATGGTAACAACCTGTCCGGAAAAGTCAAAATAGAAATCCTGGACAATAACCTCCCATCCGGTATCGACCCGAACGGTATAGGTTCTACCGATCCTGAGGTCGTCCACATATAAACATTCATTCGGCCACAAATCCCCCTCGTACCTTCCATCGAGAAAGACATTACCATAAACAGACGAGTGGTCGGAACAAATATTCACAGATCCGAAACGGGGTTCCGGGGGCAGAATTTCTACTGTACAGCCCGTGAGAAACATACCCAGAACCGCTACACCAAGAAGAAAAATCAAATAATTTCTCTGAGTCTTTCTCATAATGACGACACACCTCCCATTGGTTATCAGTATACCATGGACGGAGTGAAAAAGAAATGACCAGTGAGGCGGCGGGTTAGCCAACAAATCTTTTTCAGCAAGATATCTGCGCAAGGGAGCAGGGGGATATACGCAAAACCAAACAACGCCCCACGGCCGTGGGGCGTTGTTTGGTAATATTTTTCAATAGTTTTTCGGGAATTTCAACAGTTCAAAATATGGTTCCCGGCGATAGACTTAGAACAATCCGGGCCACTCAGTGAGATCAAGAACTGTTGGTCCTGAGGGATTGAGCTGAATAGATCTTGTTGCGCTTATGAAACCATCCTCATCAATAATGTAGAGATTAACAATTCCCCCACAGGGCATGTTCGGTATGGTTAGAGCAGACATAGCCGTGAGATAGCCCACAGGTTGAGCATTGATATACACTGTTCCATAAACCCATACATTCCGTGAAAATAACTGAAGACTACAAGGCACCACCGGCGGTGGCCCCACTGGCCCAGGCAACGCCGGGGCGCATCCCGCGATTACCAACGAAATAAGGAGAAGAACCAGCCCAACCAACCCCCACAGTTTTTTCATGACGAATCCACTCCTTTCGGGTTTTTCATACCAAGCCACTATAGCGTTTAATGCGTTACTTTGTCAATATAAATAAGTTTATTTCCCAAACACTTTACCGTTCCCGATGCCCCCCGGCGCAGGCGGTCCATGATCGCCCGGCCCAGGCCCCGCTCCTCCAGCGGCAGAACGAGGGCCCGGCGGATCTTCCGGGATTCCAGTCCGCGGAGGACGCGAAAGAGGTTCGCCGCCGCTTCCCGCAGATCTCCCTCCCGACTGAGAGCTATGACCTCCGGCGCCCCTTTCCGATCGTCGGTCAGGGCAATGACCGCTATACCGTCAAGATCGGAAAGAGCCAGATCAGCCGGATTACCTTCGAACATAAACAGGGGGACCCGGGGAGCGTAATGCCGTTCCAGGGTTCCGGGAGAGAGGATCGCTCCCCCACCGCTGCGTTGATCGCCAAACGGTCCGGCGGCGGCCTCCAGGTCTTCCAGACTCACCCCGCCGGGACGCAGAAGGAACAGCTTTTCCCCTTCGGCCAGAACCACCGAAGATTCCACACCAATCGAGGTCTGACCACCGTCAAGGACCAGGTCGATCCGTCCGGCGAGGTCGTCTAAAACGTCTTCAGCCCGGGTGGGGCTGACCCGGCCGAAACGGTTGGCGCTGGGCGCGGCGATCGGGCCACCGGTTTCTTCGATCAGGCGAAGCGCCACGGGATGGGCGGGAACGCGTACCGCGACAGTG
>DATIKP010000022.1 GCA_035477455.1 Atribacteraceae bacterium | reverse complement strand
ATGACAAAAAATACGACTCAAAACGTTGTTCGGCAGATTGCCGCAATGCGCCGGGAGTTGCAGGAACGTTTTACCGTCACACGCATCGGCGTTTTTGGGTCCTATGCCAGAGGTGACGAAAGCTCCCAAAGCGATGTGGATGTCCTCGTGGAGTTGGGCGAACCGACTTTTGATAATTACATGGATCTTAAATTCATGTTGGAAGAGGTCCTCCAGAGGCCCGTGGACCTGGTTATGGCGGACACCGTAAAGCCTCGCTTAAAGCCGATTATAGAACAAGAGGTGGTTTATGCCTAGAGACCCCCGTCTGTATATAGACGACATCTTGAAGGCGGTCGCCCAAATCCGGGAATACACCGCCTCAATGAATTACGAAGTGTTCGCGCGGGATCGGAAGACCCAGGATGCGGTGGTGTGGAATCTTGAGATCGTCGGTGAGGCGGCCGGTCCGCTTGCCGGAGTCCATAAAGACCGGTACAGCGGATATTGAATGGCGCAAAATCGTGGGGCTGCGGAACATCCTAGCTCATGAGTATTACGGCATCAGCCTTCCCGTGGTCTGGGACGTTGTGCAAAACAAATTGGGACCGCTTGAAGCCGACTGCCGGTGGTTGATAGAAGAAGATACACTTTCTGCGAAGGAACAGAAATAATGGCAAGACCGATAGTGGACACTTGAGTTCGCAATTTCCGATCTTGCAAAGGGTCACCGAAGATCTCCCCCGGAAAGTTGATAGCGACACCAAAGTATCCGCTTGCGGTCACCTCCAACACGCGGCACAACAGCGAAACAAAATAGTCGAGGGACAACTCCCGAGGGGAAGCTTGACACTGGCCAATCTTTCCGAGACGACCTGCTTTAGAAACCCTTATCCGGCGTTCCGGCGTTGCCTTCGGTCAGGACCAACGCTTCGCTCTCCAGCGTCGGTATGCCTCTGTCCGTAGCCAGCTTCACTGCTTCTCCCCGCAGCTCTTTCCTGTGTCGCCCGTTCGCTATCCTTTCCATTTTCCCACCTCCGCCTGGGTTTCTTGCCTGAACATTGGTGGCCATTTTTTCAACCTGACACAATGAGATAAAAGTCAGAATTGATGAGGACTATAAAAAATACTCCTATAATTGTTGGACACGATCCTGCAAGACTTTTTTTCGTGACAGGAACGGTCAAAACAGGTAAGATGTAAGGAAAGGAATTAGAGAAAGGAGATAGGCATGGCTTTCAAGGTTTCAGTGGGTTTGTGGTGTCTGGGGGGAGCGGGTGACCGGTACAACCGGGATGGCTATTCTCCAAGCCTGGGGACCGGCGAGACCATCGCGCTGGCTTCTCGGTTACCGGAAGTGGGCGCGGTTGAGATCGTCTACCCCACCGGATTCCGGGCTTCGGCGGGTGGCGGAGGGGAGGTCCAGGGCAGGTTGGCGAGGGAAGCGCTGGATCAATATGGCCTGCAGGTTTCGAGTGTTCTGGTGAACACCTTTACCGATCCGAAGTGGCAACTTGGATCGTTGGGGGCCGGAGATCCGGCGATTCGTTCTCAGGCGGTGGGTTTGTGTAAGGAGGCTGTTGGTTTTGCCCGAGCTGTCGGTTCCCCGGCCATCTCGTTATGGCTGGGTCAGGACGGTTTCGATTATCCCTTTCAAATCGATTACCAGACGCACTGGGACGACCTCAGGAAGGCGGTGGTTCAAGTTGCCGACCTGGACCCCACCATGCTCGTTTCGCTCGAATACAAACACCGGGAACCCCGCAACCGAATGACTCTTTCGGGAGCGGCGAAGGTGCTTCTGTTCGTCAATGAAGTCAACCGGAACAATGTCGGGGTGTGTATGGATTTCGGTCACGCCCTGGCCTGCAAGGAAAGCGCGGCGGAGAGCGTCGTTTTGCTCCACGGCCGGGGAAAGCTTTTTAATGTTCACATCAACGACTGTCTCCGGGATTGGGACGACGACATGATCGTTGGCTCCGTACATCTCCCCGAGACCCTCGAGTTCCTCTATTACCTGGAAAAGACCGGGTATGACGGCTGGCTGGGACTCGATCAGTTCCCCTATCGGGAAGACGCGTTTCTGGCTTGCAAACAGAGCATAGAGAACATCCGGGCCCTGGAGAGGATTCTGGCCGGAATGGATAAAGCGGCCCTGCGCCAGGCTCAGGGGACCATGAGTGCCCTGGATACTCAGAATCTGGTCCGCCAGGCGTTACTGCACTGAGGAAATCGATACCCGGCCGCCTGTCCGATTCCCGCGCAGCGGCGGCCGGGTACCAGCTCTTTAACCCTTGGGAGGCCTTGGCGGAACAGGCTTGAATTATAATGAACGATAATGAACCTAACGAACAACATCGATGGTTTTCTTGAAAGCGAGGGAGAGCTATGGAATATAAGCCGTTCGATATCAATTTCGGTCTCGGGGGGAAAACAGCCCTGGTGACCGGAGCAGCTCAGGGGATCGGCAGGGCGATCGCCCTTTTGTTTGCCCAGAAAGGCGCCGATATCGCGCTTTTTGACTTGTTGAAAGAGGAATCAGAACAGGTCGCTTCGGAAATCCGAAAAATCGGCCGGCGGGTCCTGGTATCGATAGTGGACGTGACCGACACCTCATCGGTCCAAAAAGAGCTCAAGCGGGTGATCAGTGAATTCGGCCGGATCGACATCCTGGTCAATAACGCCGGGATCGCCCGGCTCGACGACGCCGAAAAACTGACCGCCGAACACTGGCACCAGACCATCGCTGTCAACTTGAGTGCCCCCTTTTTCCTGGCCCAACTGGTGGGACGACAGATGATCGAGCAGGGTGGGGGAAAGATCATCAACCTCGCTTCCCAGGCGGGAGTCGTCGCTTTGGACAGGCACGTGGCTTACTGCGCCAGTAAAGCGGGGATGATCAGCATGAGCAAGGTGTTAGCCCTGGAGTGGGCCGAGCTCAACATCAACGTGAACAGCATCTCCCCGACCGTTATCCTCACTGAACTGGGGAAGAAGGCTTGGGCCGGAGAACTCGGCGAAGCCATGAAGCAGAAAATTCCCGTACGCCGCTTCGGTTATCCCGAAGAAGTTGCGGCGGTGGCGGTATTCCTGGCCAGTGAGGCCTCCAACCTGATCACCGGGGAGAATGTCATGATTGATGGCGGATATACGATACAGTGAAGAGTGGAAAGAGGTTGGAAAAAGATGGGGAAAAGGCTGGGGAAAGGGTTGAAATAAGAGTGGAATAAGAGAGGTGAAGGCCATGCGGTTAGCGGATAAAATTGCCATCGTGACCGGTGCGGGAATGGGAATCGGCAAGGCGATCGCCCTGGGCTTGGCCCGGGAAGGCTGTCACGTGGTGGTCAACGATATTACTGGGGAAACCTGTCGGGAGACCGTACAGGAAATCCAGAAAGATTATAGTCGAAAAGCGGCGGCGGCGGTGGGCGACGTCAGCCTCAAGAAAACCGCTTTGATGATCCGGGATATGACGCTACGCGAGTTCGGCCGCATCGATATCCTGGTCAATAACGCCGGGATAATGATCTCCGGCCTGGTGGTCGACTACCGGGAAGAAGATTGGGATAAAATTTTCGCCGTTAACGCCAAAAGTGTTTTTCTGATGTGTCAGGCGGTTGGAAAAATCATGATCGAGCAAAACTATGGAAAAATCATCAATATTTCTTCCATCGGTGCGAAAGACGGCGCCGATTACCAGGCGGCCTATGCGGCAAGCAAAGCCGCGGTGCAGAATTTCAGCCGGGCTCTGTCTAAGGAAATGATCCGCCACAACGTGCACGTCAACTCCATCTGCCCTGGCGTTGTCCAGACTGAACTGGGAAAGGTCAACCTGGATACCGAGGAAAAGCGGCGGTTTTTCATTAACAAGATACCACGCGGCCGGTTAAGTCTGCCGGAGGACATGGCCGGACTTGCGGTATTCCTCGCAAGCGATGAATCAGACTATATCGTTGGTCAGGCGATCAACGTCGACGGTGGAGTGCTCTTTATTTAGGAAACAGGTTCGGTAAACCTTTTTCGAGACTTTTTTTGGAGGTTGAATCGTGCCGAAGTCATACATACTCGGTATCGACCTGGGGACGTCGTCACTGAAGGCAACGGTGCTGGACGTGGAGTCCGGGCAGACTCAGACGGTTTCCGTCGATCTCACCGTTTCTTACCCGGATTCCTTCAGCGCGGAGCAGGATCCCCGGGACTGGTGGAACGCCTTTCGGGCCGCCGTAGGAAAATTACCCAACATCATCGGTGATCTACGGCAGATTCGGGCCGTCGGCTTATCCGGTCAGATGTTGGGGTTGGTGCTGTTGGACCGCTTGGGAGAGGCGGTCAGACCCTGTCTGATCTGGTGTGATCAGCGCAGTTACACGGAAGTCGAGGAACTCAAGGAGCAGCCGGGGATCGACTTTTTGCTGGAGCACACAGCGAATACTCCGCTGACCGGTTACTGGCTTCCCAAAATCATGTGGTTACGGAAACATGAACCGGAGACGCTTCTCAAGACCTACAAAATCCTTCTGCCCAAAGACTATCTGCGCCTGCGGCTCACCGGGGAGTATGTCGCCGAAGTGTCCGATGCTTCGTTAACTCTGTTGTTTGACGTGGGAAAACGGTGCTGGTCACCTGAAGTGCTTCGGTTGATCAATCTGGATCCCGCCCTGTTGCCTAGTGTGGTGGAGTCACCGGAGGTAACCGGCGTGGTAACCACGCGAGCCTCCGCCGAGACCGGTCTGTCGGCTGGGATTCCTGTAGTGGGAGGAGGCGGTGATCAATCCTCGGGTGGCATTGGTCTGGGGACCATCCGGGATGGAATGATTTCCTGCGTGCTGGGAACTTCCGGGGTGGCCATGGCCTTGACCCACGAAGCCAAGCAGGATCACCTGAACCGGGGCCTGCATTCCTGCTGTTATTCGATGCCGGGGACCTGGTTTGTGATGGGCTGCACCCTGGCGGCCGGAGGGTCGTACCACTGGTTCCACGATGCTCTCGTTCCGATTCATCCCGGCCTGACCTATGACCAGCTCAATCGGCTCGCCGGCGAAACACCGCCCGGTAGCGGAGGTCTTCTCTATCTCCCGTATCTCATCGGAGAGCGAACTCCTCATTCCGATCCCAGCGCCCGGGGGGCTTTCTTCGGACTCAATTATCAACACCACGCCGGTCACTTGGCCCGTGCGGTTTTGGAGGGTGTTGCTTTCAGCCAGCGGGAGTCGGTGGAAATCCTGGAAAGCTTCGATCTCCGAGCCGAGCAAATGGTCCTGGCCGGCGGGGGAGCCCGCAGTCCTTTGTGGTGTCAGATCATGGCCGATATTGTCAACCGCGCGGTGATCACCACCAATATCGACGACCCGGCCTCGCTGGGGGCTGGTATCATCGCTGCGGTGGGGATCGGCATGTTCGCTTCTTTCGAAGAGGCCTGTAGAAAATTCATCGAACATCGGAACAGCTATAGCCCCCGGCAGGAACACCGGGAACGGTATGAGGTTTTTTACGAAAAATACCGTCAACTCTATCAGACGTTAAAGAACTTTTCAAAGGAATTTGCCCCCTTACAAGAAAAGTGGGGTCGATAAAACCAGGAGGCTGCATGCGCGCGTGTATTTTTACCGGCAAAGACCAGTGGACTATCGGCGAGGTGGACGTACCCATCCCGGCGTCTGACGAAGTACTGATTCAGGTCAAAGCGGCGGGGTTCTGCGGGACGGATCTGCACATTCTCAAGGGTGAGTATTTTTCCTCCTTTCCCATTGTGACCGGTCATGAGTTTTCCGGAGAAGTGGCTGATGTCGGGAAAGAAGTGGTTGGATTCCAGCCGGGTGATCGGGTAGCCGCCGATCCCAATATCTTTTGTGACCGCTGCTATTATTGCAAAATAAATAAGCACATCCATTGCGAGAACCTACGGGTGGTGGGGGTGACCCAGGGGGGAGCCTTTGCCGAATATGTGGCTGTTCCCGAAAAGGCCGTTTACCATCTGCCGGATTCGACCAGTTACCGGGAAGGGGCGATGGCCGAACCCTTAGCCTGCGTAGTATACGGGGTTCAGCGGGCGAAACCAAGACCAGGGTCGAAAATATTAATCTTCGGAGCCGGACCGATTGGCCTTCTGATGCTTGCGCTTTTACGCATGAGTGGAGCGGCGCAGGCCGTAGCCGTGGACATCAGCCGGGCCAAGCTGGCTATGGCCGCCGAACTGGGGGCGGAGACTGTGGTGGCCGACGGTTCGGAAGAGGAGACCCTTCGCCAGCTCTCCTCCCGCGGGTATGACCTGGTGGTTGACGCTACGGGCCTTCCCGCGGTGATGGAGCGGGCCTTGCCCCTGGTGGAACCGGACGGTACCTTCCTGGTTTTCGGGGTCGCGCCCATCGGGGCCTCCATGCGGCTGGAGCCGTATGATATTTTCCGCCGGGACCTGCGGATCATCGGGTCCTTCGCCCTGAATAAAACCATGCAATATTCGCTGAATCTTCTGGCGGAAAACCGGATTCCGGTCGGACGATATATATCCGCCTCCTATTCCCTGGAACATTTTGGTGAGGCTTTCCGGGAAGTGACAGAAAACCCGGACCACCTGAAAGTTCAGATCGAGTTCTGAGAGGTTTGTAAGCTAAAATCTCGTCCGGTATTTCCTTTAAAGCCATGTAACGGCAGTTCAGGATGCTGACGTCGTTAGTGCTGGGATGAGATGAGCGTTTCCAACTGAGCCAACTTTATCAATTTTTCTGTCAATATTCTATGAAAATGCCCCCTTAAAAAAAGGGGTGTTTTGTTCTCACAAAATGCCCCTTTTTTTTACCTTTATTGAAATGGAAGAGCCTTCCCAGGCTTCCTGGCCCTGTTTTGGTGAATGACGAACCCTCCCACTTCCCCGACCCCCTTTTGCAGGGGTTAGATGGCGTATCCCAAGGCCTGGAATCTCTGTCTTCCTGCTGGTCATCTTCGTCAGGCAGACACCGGGTGAGGCAGAGTTTGTTTCGTTCTTATTTAGTCATGGTGAGGATTGTCCCTTCATTCTACTGGGGGTGACATTTTCCCAGAATAAAAACAATGTTTGGCGTCCACTATTGACAACCGACCCCTCTGTGCTTAGAGTGATAAAGGTAGGAAGGTTCTTTCTTCGAGGTGGAATTTTTCTCACGAGCAATTACTCTTTATAGTAAGGGGGTGATCATCGGAACAGGGTACGTCCGGCGTGTATGGTTTCTTCTTGGCCCGGTAGCGGTGTAGAGAAACAGCTGTGCTTG
>DATIKP010000021.1 GCA_035477455.1 Atribacteraceae bacterium | reverse complement strand
AGGGTTAAGGCACTTCCAAATACCGTGTCGAGCCAGCCAACCCCCCCGACCAGATTCGCTAGAAAACAACCGATGCCCACCCCCCAAATGGCCTCGGGAAATACGAAAGGCAGTACGGTCAAAAACTCTGAAACCCGGACCTGAACCGGACCGTATGAAAGGGAATGCAGAGGTGGCGTCACCGTCAACACGACATAGATCGCGGCAATCATCGCCGCCCGGATGCTTAGAAGCATTTCAACCTTCCTCCAAACTCTTTCCCATTCCTGGTGGAAGCAGGCACGTCACCGGTAAATATGCCGGAGGGCCAATCCAGGGGTTGTCCACCCACTGGGTTCTTTTCCGCCGCCGGATTAAGTGGTATCATAGTAACATGTGAGGGCCATGGATTCCACAGCCAAACGGAAAAAACAGAGTAGGAAACAAACGATAAAAGTGAAATCCCGCTTTCTTGGAAGCGGGAAATGGTTGTTTGTCGGCTTTTTTTCGGGCCTCATCGTTACTAGTTTATTTTTTATGGCTTTCCTGGCCGACATCCAGGAAATAACCGAGCAATCGGACAATTACAAACCATCGCTTACCACCCGGATCTATGACCGCAACGGAACGCTGATCGACTCGCTCTTCACCGAAAACCGTCAATATGTCGAATTCACCCAAATTCCGCCTCTCCTCAGGAACGCTTTTATCGCCAGTGAAGACCAGAACTTCTATACTCATCCGGGTATCGATCCCCGAGGAATCGCCCGTGCACTCTGGCAGGACATCGTCAACCTGAGGATCGTGGAAGGCGCCAGCACCATAACCATGCAGCTTTCCCGGAACCGCTTTCTCAGTCACCGCCGAATCTGGAGACGGAAGATCAAGGAGACCATGCTCGCTTTCTTCCTGGAAAAACAGTATACTAAAGACGAAATCCTGGAAGCCTACCTGAACGAAATTTATTTCGGACATGGCGCGTACGGGGTGAAAGCCGCCGCCCAGATCTATTTCGGGAAAGAACTCGCTGAACTCAACCTGGCCGAAATCGCCATTATGGTCGGCATCCCCCGTTCCCCGTCCAACTTTTCCCCCTACAACAACTTTGAACGGGCCAAACAGCAGCAGCGGCGGGTCTTGCGCAGAATGTACGAGTCCGGCCTGATCAGCGCGCGGGACGTGGAAGAGGCCCTGGAAACCCCGATCGTACTTTCCGGCCTCCGGGAAAGGAGATCGAATAACCCATACTTTGTCGATCACATTCTCAGAGAACTCCTCGGTCACTTCGACGAAAAAATGGTGTTCAGCGGGGGGCTCAAAATTCACACCACTCTGGATTCGGAAATCCAGACCATAGCGGTCCGCGAGTTTGAGAAAAGCGGTCACCAGGGGGGTGTACTGGTCATGGACCCGGATACCGGGGGGATCTTGGCCATGGTCGGCGGTCGGGATTACCGGGAGAGCAAGTTCAATCGAACCACTCAGGCCCGCCGCCAACCCGGTTCCTCCTTCAAACCTCTCATTTACGCTGCGGCCATTGATAGCGGGTTTTCCCCCAGCACCGTTTTCATCGATGAGCCAGTAGAGTTCCCTGACGGTTGGAGTCCACAAAATTATGAAAAGACTTTTTCAGGAGCAATGACCTTGCGGGAAGCACTTGAACGCTCAACCAATATCGTCGGAATCAAGCTCTTGGAGGCGGTCAGCCTTGACCGGGCCATCAATTATGCTAAGCGCCTGGGGATTGAAAGCCATCTGGAAAAAAATCTGTCACTCGCGCTGGGAACTTCGGAAGTCACACTCCTGGAGATGGTCCGCGCCTTCAGTGCCTTCGCCAACGAAGGTAAAATCGCCGAACCAATCGCCATCCTCCGAGTGGAGGATTTCGAAGGCAACACCATTTATGAAAATACCCCATCAACCCACCGGGCTGTCTCTGCTGATACCGCCTATGTAATGGCTCGGATGTTACAAGGAACCATCGAACGCGGTACCGGTCGGCGAGCGAACATCAACCGGCCAGCCGGTGGAAAAACCGGAACGACCGAAAACTTTGCCGACGCCTGGTTTGTGGGATTTACCCCGGATCTGGTCGGTGGAATCTTTATCGGTAACGACGACGGCACTCCGCTGGGGCCAGCCCAGACCGGGGGAATCATCGCTGCGCCCATTTTCGCTTCGATCATGACCGAAGCACATCAGGACAAGCCGGTACGGGATTTCACAAAACCCGACTCGATTGTGGAGATCCGCGTCTGTGCTGAAACGGGACTCCTTCCCTCCCCCAACTGTCCGCAGACCATCGTCATGCCCTTCCGGCCGGGTACTGTACCGAATGCAACCTGCCGGGAACACCCCTGAGAAAGTCCATTATTATTTCAGATCCACCACCGTCACCCCCAAACCCCCTTCTTCCGGGGTACCCGACCGGAACGAGGCTACCTGGGGGTGCTCCCTGAGAAAGTCTTCGGTTATCCTCCGCAAAACTCCTTCCCCCCGCCCATGGATCACATACACGG
>DATIKP010000020.1 GCA_035477455.1 Atribacteraceae bacterium | reverse complement strand
CGGAATCACGTTTGATATACTAACAAAATAATCCGATCGGTTAACTCAGGATTTTTTGCCTGTGCCCGGATAATATCCAATGACCCAGCACACCGGAAAAAGGGGGGGGGAAGACTCGGCATGCGATTATCCGGGTTTCTGGATTTTTTGGAAGATTTCCCGCAGCCAGCCAGCCTCGTTTCCCTCATGGACGAAGTCATTTTCGTCAATTCGGCCGGACTCTCGTTTTTCGGATTCGAACCGGATTTGGTAAACGGTCAGACGGTGAGCGCTGTGTTCGGAGAACAGTTGGGCAGATTTATGCAAGAAAACAGGCCCGCCCGGAGTAGCCAGAAAGCCGGAACGTTTATTGAAGCAGTTTCGGTCCGCTCCCCTTCCCAAGAAGTATCCCGGATGGTCGATGTCAGCTGTACGCCGTTGCGCCCGGAAGATGTAGACCGGTGCCTGGTCTTGACTTTTTCCGAAGCTGGCAAGACAGTGAACGAAATCGCCCGGACCGTGGCGGAATCTCGGTATCGCGCGACTTGGAATGATTTTTCCGGAAGTATCATCCTGGCCGAGCGTAATGTCCATATTCTACAAACCCTCATCGAGAACCTCCCGGACCTGGTGTACATCAAAGACCGGCAAAGCCGTTTCATCACGTCTAATCGGGTGCACCTGAACGTGCTGGGATTGACCGGTCCGGAAGAGGTCCTGGGAAGGACCGATTATGACTTTTTCCCTCCGGCAACCGCCCGCGAATTTTACGAAGACGAACAACGAGTGATGGAGAATGGGACTCCCTTGGTCAACAAGGAAGAAGTGATCCGGAACGGAAAAACCGGGGAAATGCACTGGTTTCTCTCGACTAAGGTTCCTCTCCGGGATGCGGCTGACAACATCGTGGGCCTGGTGGGGATCAGCCGGGACATTACCGAACGGAAAAAGGCGGAAGACGTCCTTCTCAAGCACCGGGATTTTGAAAAAATGGTCCTGATGCTGGCAACCATTTTCATTAACCTCCCCCTCGAAAGGGTCGACGAGGGGATTGAAAAATTGCTCTGCGCCATCGGTGAATTTCAAGAAGTCGACCGTTCTTATGTATTCCAGTTTACCGATGAACATTGTCGTATTGTGAACAATACCCATGGATGGTGCCGGGGGGGCGTGACCCCCCAAATCAACCGGTTGAAAAACCTTTCCACGGACCTCTTTCCCTGGGGGATGGGCAAGCTCCAGTCCCGGGAGGTGATCCATATACCGCGCGTGGCCGCCCTTCCTCCCGAAGCGCAGGCGGAAAAGGCCCTTCTTCTGTCCCAGTCCTGCCGGTCAGTGCTGGTGTTTCCGCTGGCTTTACAGGGACACCTGGTTGGGTTCATCGGGTTCGATACGGTCTATGAAGAGAAGGAATGGACGGAGAAGCATATCGTCTTGCTGCAACTGGTTGGAGAAATCCTGTCGAATATCCTTGAAAGAAAACAAATGGACACTCTGCTCTCCAGTGAGCGGAATCTGCTCCAGACCCTGATCGACGCCATACCCGATCAGATCTACAGCAAGGATCTGCAGGGCCACTACGCGATGGCGAACACGGCCTTTCTAGATTTTTTCAATTTCCCCTCGCTGGATGCCCTTAAAGGGAGCACCGATCGGTCTCTCTTGCCTCCCGCCCTGTTTCGGACGCTCCGCAGCGACGATCACCGGTTGCTTGAGGAGGGATTGCCCGCAATCCACCGGGAAATTAAATTGCCCGGTGGAGAGTGGTTTTTGGCCACCAAGGTGTTCCTGAAAGACCAGGCGGGGGAAATTATTGGGCTGGTCGGTGTCAACCGGAACATCAGCGAACAGAAACGGGCCGAAGAACAGGTTAAATACCTACTCTTCCATGACCCGGTGACCCGCCTGTACAACCGGGTGTTTCTGGAGGAAGAATTCCGCCGCCTCAATACCCCTCGCCAGTTTCCTCTTGGGGTGGTGATAGGCAACGTCAACGGGTTGAGGCTGGTCAACGATGTCTTTGGCCACCGGGAAGGCGACCGGCTCCTGGAACGCATCGCCGAAGTGCTCAAAAACACGTGCCGGGAAGAAGACATCATTGCCCGCTGGGGCGGCGACGAGTTTATCATTCTCCTTCCGCAGACGCCCCTGGAGAAAGTGCCCGATATCGTGCACCGGATACGTACGGCCCTTCGGGAAGCCGATCCTGACCCGGTGGCGCTCTCCCTTTCCTTGGGATATGCGGTGAAAAATCACCGAAAAGAGGACTACGCCGATATAATCCGCCTGGCCGAAGACCGGATGTTCGAGAACCGGCTCGCCGAGACGCGCGAAGTCCGTCGGGCTTTCATCGCTTCTCTGGAGCGACTGTTTCAGGAAAAAACTCAGGAGAACGAAGCGCACGCCCTCCGAATGCGGACTCTGGCCCGAAAGATGGGGCAAGCCGCCGCTCTATCCGAAGAAGAGATCGGTCAACTGGATATGCTCGCTCGGTTCCACGACTTGGGGACCGTGGCGGTTTCCCGGCACATTCTCGGCAAGGCCGAAACACTTTCCAGCCAAGAATGGGAGGAGGTTCGCAGACATCCCGAGATCGGGTACCGGATCGCCCGCGTCTCGTCGGAACTGGCGCCAATCGCCGAAGCGATCTTGGCCCACCATGAGCGCTGGGACGGAGACGGGTACCCTTATGGTCGCAAGGCGGAGGAAATCCCGGTTCTTTCCAGGATCATCGCTATCCTCGATACCTTTGACGCCATGACCAGTGGGCGCTCGTACAAGCCGCCGGCATCTCTTTAGGAAGTACTACGGGAACTGGAACAGGGAGCGGGCCGGCAGTTCGATCCCAACTTTCTAAAGGTATTTTATAAAATTATGGAGAACTTCGACGAATAATTCGGGATCAGAGGAAACGTTCCAGCTATTCGGTGGTAGATGAACTTGCAGTGGTGAGGAACAAAGCGGTAAAAATACTTTCCCCTGGTCGTTCCCCTTACACCGTGGCTGTTGATAAGGAGGTGGCCCCAATGCGTAAAATGGTCGGGTTGGTGGTGAGTATCACCCTTGTGCTGGTCTATAGTATTCCGGGTCGCGCTTTCATACCGGTCCTGGAACGCCCGGCGGGTGACTATGTGGCCATATTGTCCGGAGAAGAGGCTGTCCCTCCCCAGGAAACGCCCGCCACCGGCCGGGTCACATTCTGGTTTGCCGAGGATTACTCAGCGCTTTTCTATCGGCTGGAGGTGTATGACATAACCGATGTCCTGATGGTTCACTTGCGTCAGGGACGGCCGGGTCGCTGGGGGCCGGTTCTGGCTTGGCTTTTCCCCGCCGCCCCGCCGCCGGCGCCCCTGCGCTATCCGGGCCGGTTCAGCGGAGTGCTGGTTGAGCGTGCGCTCACCGCCCAGGAGCTAGTCGGACCGTTCGCCGGTCGGACGCTTCAGGACGTCCGGGAGGAGATGGACCTGGGACGTGCCTTCGTCCAGGTCGATACTCTGATCCGGCAAATCGGAGAGATCCGGGGTCAGGTCCAGCCGGTTTGGGTTTGGCCGGAGGAAGAGAAGTCCGAACCTGTTGAGGGACGGTAAAATCCGGAGGAGTGTGGAGATATGAAAACAGTTGCTGACCGGCTCAAGGCCAGGGGGATTGTGCTCCCGGTAGTACCGGCCCCGGTGGGGGCGTACCGCCCGGCGGTCATCGCCGGTCCTTTCGTGTTTACTTCCGGACAACTGCCGCTCGTCGACGGAAGGCTCCTTATCCAGGGCCAGGTGGGCCGGGATTGCACGATCGAGGAGGCGGCCCGCGCCGCCCGGGTGTGTGTCCTCAACGGTCTCAGCGTCCTCCATTTAGTAATCGGTGATTTGGAATTGATCGAACAGATCGTTAAGGTTACTGGCTACGTCGCTTCCGCCGAAGATTTCCACGAACATTCACAAGTGCTCAACGGAGCTTCCGATCTCCTGGTGGACCTCTTTGGTGAAGCGGGGAAACATGCCCGCTCCGCGGTAGGAGTCGCTTCCTTACCGCTCTGCGCACCGGTGGAGATCGAACTCTTGGTCACAGTGAACCATATTTCTCTCGTCCGCTGAAAAAAACCTGTCCGCCGGGCGCGTTTTACCAGCCAGCCACCAGCCTGGACTAAGGCTTGGAAGGGTAGTCCGCGTTGCGGTTGCTGTGGTAAGATAAACTGGTTGTGCGAGGCGATCCCAGCCCGATCCACCTGCTCTGTCCGGTGTATTTCTGGTAACGGTGGGTTGGATACCCGGAAAGATGGTGAGTAGCGGTGTGGCCTAAATTGTTTAATCATAAAGAAGATCTCCAGCCCTGGCAGAAAAAAAAGATCCAGGAAGAGGAAGAAGAAATACGTAACCAACCATTGCTGGTAGTAGGAGGAACCGGTCGAACCGGCCGTTTGCTGGTTCGGAAGCTCTCTGCCCGGGGATACTCGATCCGCCTCCTGACCAGGAACCCGAAGAAAGCCCAAATGTATTTTAAAAAAACCTTTCCGGCGTTCTCTGGCAATCTCAATAATGTCGATACGCTGATTAAAGCAGTCCGGGGGGTCCGGGCGGTGCTCTGCACCGCCGGAAGCCCTCATTACGGAGGCCCGGACGGTCCGAAATACGTTGATTACCTCGGGGTAGCGAATCTTGTGGAAGTCTCCCGGGAGTTCCAGGTCGGACATTTCGTGCTCGTTTCCTCGCTTGGCGTCACGAAGCCTTTTCACTCCCTGAACCTTTTCGGAAAAGTGTTGAAATGGAAGCGGAAGGGCGAAGAGGCGCTTCTTGCCAGCGGTCTCTCCTACACCATCGTCCGGCCCGGGGGTTTGCTCGATGACCAGGGCGGGTTTTCGGAATTGGTCTTCAGTCAGGGAGACCGGGTCGACGGGATGATCAGCCGGGAAGATGTCGCCGAGGTCTGTATCCAGTCGTTGTGGCAACCGGGTGCGCGCAATATCACCTTTGAAGTGGTCGGAACCGACGAACCCCGGGTATCGGACTGGGAAACTCTGTTCGGCTCGCTCGCGGAAGACGCCCCGCAGTAATGGAATAATAGAAAATTGATTCTACTGCCATAAGTAATTTTGCTGCAAAAGAACGAAGGAAGCCTGGGCCTGAGCTGCCTAAACCAGCCGCCGAAATCACCGCATTTTCGAAGTAAAAAGGCCAAGGATGGCCTTTTCAGCATCACTGCAACCAGACGTGGTCATTGATGCGTGCAAGAAAATGCCAGATGAGGCGTTGCTAAGGGCAACGGGGCCTCGCTGAAATGAGTTTTTGCAGCAAAATCAAGAGTGTCTTCAGCAATCTATGTTCAGGATATCTCCTCTGCGGGGTCTTCATCCTCATCTCCCTCCCCGGCCCAGGGCGGAGGACCGGGGGGATTGCCGTTATTGATGGCCCAGCCGCTGACTGCGGCGGGGATATCGCTGTTGGGGCTGAGATTATGATGAGCCAGTATGTGTTGGACAAGCGCATCGACTTTATCCCTGATAGCGGCGCTTATATTGATATCTATCTCATTAAGAATCGCGTTACGTATGTCTCTGGCTAATTCAGCTACCGCAGCGCCCAGATTTTCATCGTACTCATAATCTTCACCATGTTCGTCGTCAACTTTGTCCTCGACTTCTTCAACTTCCTCCATAGTTCTCAGTGTGATCAAGGCCAGGGCCGTCGAATTAGCGTCGATGATCCCGATGTCGATTTGCACGCCGCCATCAACTTCGGCGATGAAGTGCATTATCGCGACGTTTCCCTTGTAAACCGTGATCAGGTAGGGGCCACCCTCCGGCACCAGCACCGTGAAGCTGCCGTCTGTTCCGGTTGTGGTGACGGCGATGGTTTGTCCGGTGGCAGGATCGGTGATTTTCACTTCCGCTCCGGCAAAGAACTCATCAGAGTTTGGACTGGTCGATCGTACCAGGGGGGATGACGGAACGACGGCTACCCCCCGGATCTGGCTGTAGCGAGCTAAAGTTAGCTGATTTCCCCCGGGTTGACAACCCGTGGTAAAAACAACCATGGTGATAAGCGCCAATGTGAGGACAAACAATGTACGCATCGGATAAGCCTCCCATCGATAGATTTGAAGTCGATGCTTAACCTACATATATATAGTATATCGGCAATCACCGCGGAATCTTTACACTGTATTGGCCGGTTTCTTTTAAGCTTTTTCCATTTTTCTTACCCGGGTTGGTACGTTCCGTATTTCTGCACGGTCTCCCACATGGCCAGGACGTTTTCCACCTTCACCCGGTGGTGGAGGCTGTTGCTGGAAGCCAGAACATACCGGCCGCCGGGCATCATCCGCTCCAGAGTTTCCCGGACTTCCTGCACTAATTGGGCGACCGGGTAGTCGGTGAGGGGGTGGGCACAATTAACCCCCCCCATAACGGTAAGGTGTGGGTAATGGTGCTTGGCGGCCAGGATGTCCATCCCCGCTGCGGCATCGAAGGGATGTAGGGCGTTGATCCCGGTATTTACGATATCGGAGAGGATGGCGTTGATATTGCCGCAACAGTGCTTGAAGCAATAGGCTCCCTTGGTCTTGACTGCCCCGACCACTTCCCGTAACCCGGGAATGATGAATTGACGGAAAGTCTGGGGCGAAAGCAAGGTGGTTGCCGTGCTGCCGTAATCGTCACCCAGGATGATAAAGTCGGCTCCCAGGTCGATAGCCCGCTCGGCGATAGCGATGTTGTGGTCTACCGAAATCCGGACCAGCCTTTCCACCAGTTCGGGATGCTCGATGGTGTCCATGCAGAAATTTTCCATACCGCGCAGGTAATACGGGTAATTCAAGGCATCGTGGAGATGCATGCCGACCAGTTTTTTCCCCTTGAACCGCCGGAGGAGGGTCTGGAGCTGTTCGTAACGTTTTGGCGAAAAGGGGTCCGGAGGACGGTAGGAATTGATATCTTTCGGCTCCTTGATCGGCCCGCCGACCGGAATGGAGACCGTCTCCTCTCCGTATTGCCGGACGATTCCCCATTCGTTGACATAGATCCCCCGGGTGGCATCAATCGGTTTTTCCTCGTACAGCTTGGAGGGGGTGCCGGTCAGGACGAAGTCCAGACCCACCGCTTCATAGAAATCCATATAATCATTTTTGCCGGTGACCCGCTCGATGACGCTTTGGTCGACCAGCAGTTCGAAGGTCGGTACCCGGTCCGGAATTTCTCCCTCGAGGGTGGCGACCGCTCGTTCGTAAGAATTCATCATGGCTCTTTCCTTTCGTTGCGAACTTCTCGCAACAAGCCGCTTATGATGCTCCGTATTTCAGGAACGCGTACGGTATCCAGATGGAGTAAAAAAGATTACCGACAAAGAACCCGATCAGAGGGACCAGCGTAAGGATGAATCCTACCAGCACCAGGAGAAAGACCGCCAGGAAGTTCCCCTCGTTGAACAGGAACCGGAAGGAAAACCGGAGGGACCGATCGAAGGTATGGCCGGTTACCGCTGCTTCCGGGACGGTCATCAGGAACAGGGCGGCCAGGAAGAGCCCCGGGACGATGAAAAACAGGGTTCCGATGGAGATCACGACTGCGACGATCAGATAAGTGACCCACAGGTTACTTATCTGTCTGGACAGGGCTGCCCAGCCGTATGACAAGTTCGGTTTGTTTCCCACCCGGAGGTCCTGGATCAAATAGGTCGTCCAGCCTATAGCGAAAAGGTTCACCAGGGAGCCGATGAGCGAGGCCACGATAACGGGCCAGCCCCACCCGGTCAGAAACAACCCGCGAAACCCCAGACTGAGAACCAGACCGATTATGCTAGCCAGAAGCGACGGAATCAGGATCACCGGGGCCTGCCCCAGCATGGTAAACGGAGTTTGGAATGAATCGGCGAGATGCATCCTGGTCATAGTTTTCCCTCCCTATCATGATTTTATATAATTCTCTTCCTAAAGTATTGTAGTCTAATGGTTTTCCCGCTGACAACTGGAAGGGGTCGGTTTATAAAAAATGTGATATTGTCCTATCGCCGCGTTGGGCATGGGCGAGGCCGGGGACCGGGTGAGCGGGTCAGGAGAAAAAACGTCGGACGGCTTCGACGCAGCAGTCGATATCCGCCGGCGTGATCCAGTAGTGGGTGACCAGGCGAAATACTCCCCGGTCGGGGGGGTTGATCTTGATTCCCGCGGCAAGCAAAAAACGGACCAACTCGCCTGAGGAGAAGGCTGAGTGGTTGACGCGGAAAAAGACCATATTGATGTCCAGGCGATCGCGCAGGATTTCGATCCTCTCGATCCCGCCCAGCCGCTCGGCCAGATGGCGGGCGTTAAGGTGGTCTTCCGCGAGCCGGTCGATCATGGTCTCCAGGCAGACCAGCCCAGCCGCGGCCAGGTATCCGGCCTGGCGCATCCCCCCGCCCAGCATTTTCCGTATTTTACGGGCCCGGTGGATGAATTCTTCCCTACCGGTCAGCAGTGACCCGATGGGGGCGCACAGTCCCTTGGAGAGGCAAAACATGATCGAGTCGGCGTCGCGGGCGAGAACTTCGGCCGGAACACCTAAAGCGACGGCGGCGTTGAAAATTCTCGCGCCGTCCAGGTGGAGAGGAATAGAAAGCGAACGGGCAAAACGGACGACGGCGGCGATGTTTTCCAGGGGGACCACCGCTCCGGAAGAATGGGCGTTTTCCAGGCAGACGAGCCCGGTCCGGGGATAATGTATGTCTTCTATCCGGTGGAGGCGGGCGAGGTCATCAGGCTCTACCCGTCCCCGGTCATCGGGCAGGGTGCGGAGCTGAACCCCGGCCAGGGCCGCCGGCGCGCCGCATTCGTGCTCGACGATATGATTACTTTCCGGGATGAGCACTTCATCGCCCCGCCGGGTGTGGGTGAGGATGGCCAGTTGATTTCCGAAAGTCCCGGAGGGGACAAAGAGGGCGGCCTCCTTGCCCAGCATCGCCGCACTTCTCCGTTCCAGTTCCTGGACGGTCGGGTCATCACCATAAACGTCGTCACCGACCTCGGCGTAGCGCATCGCTTCAAGCATCGCTTCGGTGGGTCGGGTCACCGTATCACTGCGTAGATCGATCCATCGGTTCATAGATTGCACTCCCTCCTTATGCGTAAAGTCGTCTTGACCAAGATACATTAGTGCGTGCATATCCAGCGGTCGTAGAGCCATCCCTCGTAGAGCCATTGATCAGGGTATTGCCGGATCCAGTCACTGATGAGATCGTTACAGATCCGGCCGTAATGGGTGATCTCGGACTTCTCCCCGGGCCGAATCTCCAGGGCCGGAAAAAACACCAGGATGTGTCGGGTCGGATCAGCCCGGTTCCGGGTGATCAAGAGGGGGAGAATCGCCGCTCCGGTGGTCAGGGCCAGCCGCAGGGGACCGATGGCCGTCCGGGCGGGGAAACCCAGAAATGGTACGATGATTCCCTGCGGTCCGCCGTCCTGGTCGTAAAGGATGCCCAGCAGTTCATTTTTCCGCAAACAAAAAAGCGCCGGGCGCAGACCGGCGTCCATCCACAGGGTCCGGATCCCGCATTTTCTCCGGATCCGCTCGATCAGTTCGGTCAGGCGCGGATCGCTCTGGCGGGCTCCGATCACCTTGACCGGGAACCCCCGCTGTCCCAGCCAGGCGGCGGCCATCTCCCAGTTTCCGATATGAGCGGAGAGAAGGATCACGCCCTTACCCCGGGACCGGGCCTGTTCGAGATGGGGTAATCCTTGAATTAAAAGGCGCTTCTCGAAAAAGGCCAGGTCTTTCCCGGAAAAAGCCAGGATTTCGAGGAGACTGATACCCAGGTTTTCGTAGGACCGGCGGATGGTGGTTCTGGCCTCGCTTCTGGATAGACCCAGTATCCGCGCGCACCGGCCCGCGGCTTTTTCCGCCCGCCGCCGGGAAAAAAAATAAAAAACCTCACCGACGACTCTTCCTAAGTGCCGGCGTTGGCGGTCACTCAAGTGAGCGCTGACGAACTGCAGCAGCGTGACCACCCGCCAGATCAGGTTCTTTTCCATACGCTTGCAGAAAGAAAGAAGGATCATTACGCCCTCGCCGGTATAGTTTAAGTTGTCCAGCCATTATACTATGGCTTTAACGAAGCGGCGACTGGATGGAGGTTAAGGGAATTTTACGGGACCATCCTCAAGAAATCTCCCTTCTTGCCGATTAATAAGCTCTGATCGATGGCAATTTAATCCAATCTCTGATCGGGAGGCTTGAATATGGCATATTTTGCGTTGAACCTGAAACTGAAATTACTCGTCTATATTTTGTTACCGGTGGTTGGGGTGGTTATCTTCCTCGTTGTCCTCGGGACGATGGCAAACCGGCGTCTGGCCGAGGACGAAGCGAGAGCGCAAATGGAACTGATAGCGGGAAAATACGCTTTTGAGGCGGAGAATGTGCTGGAAACAGCCATGGATGCCGCCCGGACCCTGGCCCAGGTTTTTGCCGGCTATGATGAGATCCCGGCGGAAGCCCGTCGGAATTCTTTCAATATTATGCTGCGGCAAGTTCTCGAACGAAACGAACAGTTTCTGGGAGTCTGGGCCGGCTGGGAGCCGGACGCTCTCGATGGACGGGATGCCGACTTCCGGGACGCAGAAGGCCATGACCGGACCGGTCGCTTTATCCCCTTCTGGCACCGCACCGCAGAAGGCGAGATCGCCCTCGCGCCTCTGGTCGACTACACAGTCCCCGGGGCGGGTGATTATTATCTCCTGGCCCGCGATTCCGGGAATGAAGTGATCACCGAGCCTTATGAATATCCGATTGGGGACCGGGTGGTTTTTATGGTTTCCCTGGCGGTTCCGGTGAAAGACGACCAGGGCCGGGTGCTGGGCGTGGTCGGGATCGATCTGGATACGGAGTATCTTCAGGACCGCTTTGCCGGGATTCGGCTTTTTGATTCCGGGTTCGGGAGACTGGTATCGGCAGCGGGGACCGTGGTCACTCATCCCCATCCGGATCGGATCGGTGAACCTTGGGGAGAAGCCCGGGATGGATCAGACCGGGAAATCCTGGCGATTATGAAAACCGGCCGCGTGTATACCGGTATCGAATATTCGGAGGATCTCAAACAGTATACCCAGAAAAGCTTTGTACCCTTTTTTGTTGGCGGAAGCGCAACGCCCTGGATGTTCTCGACGATCGTTCCGCGGGGCGAGGTTTTCGCGGAAGCGGACCGGGTTTTCAATAGAACTCTGGTGATTGCGGGCTTCTTGATCTTGACCATCGTCGGGATCGTGCTTATGGTGGCGGCACGCCTGAGCAGGCCTCTGGCAGGCATCACCCGGGTCGTGGAAAAAATGTCCGAAGGCGATTTGAATGTGGCTTTTTTCCAGGTCAAGGGTCGGGACGAGATGGGCATTCTCAACCGGGCCTTCCAGAAAATGGTCGGCAATCTCCGGGAGGTGGTGCAGGGTGTGATCAACAGCGCCTCGACGCTCGCCACCTCCTCAGAAGAACTCTCTTCATCCGTCGAAGAGGTCTCCAGGGCCACCCAGGAAGTGACCAAGACCATCAGCCAGATTGCCGAGGGCTCCAGCCAGCAAAGCCAGGAACTCGACCAGGTGAACCGGCAGGCCGGGGAGATTACCCGGAAATCGGAAACCATGAACGCCATGACTGCCCGCAATCTGGTTTTGATTCAGGAAATGCGCGAGCGTCTTGCGGACAACCTTGGTTCCCTGGCCGAAATCGAGTCGGCCATGAAAACGACCGGGGAACAGGGCCGGACCAGTCGCCGGGAGGCGGAACAAGGTCAGGAACTCCTTAAGGTCCTCACCGGCAACATCCACTCCATCGCCGCGGTGGCCGGAGAAGTATCCCGGGCGGTGGAGACCCTGGATACCCGCTCTCAGGAGATCGGCAAGATCGTGGAGATGATCACCGGGATCGCCGAGCAGACCAACCTCCTGGCTCTCAATGCGGCCATCGAGGCCGCCCGGGCCGGGGAAGCGGGCCGGGGGTTCGCGGTGGTAGCCGAGGAGGTGCGTAAACTCGCCGAGGAATCGGCCCAGGCCGCCCAGCAGATCGCCCGGTTGATCGCCCAGATCCGGGGAGACACCCAACAGGCGGTAGCCAGCATGGACAAGGCCACGCTTCGGGTGGAAGAGGGGGTCAAACACAGCGAGGAGGTGACCCGGAGTTTCGCCAATATTCTGTTCGCCGTTCAGGCGTCCATCACCGGCCTGGCAAGTCTCGCCTCCACTTTTGAGAAGTCCCGGGAAGCCCAGAATCTTCTGATCAAGAGCGCAACAGAGATCGAAGCGTTGTCTGAAGACAATACCAGGCAGGTGACCGAAGTGACCCAGAATATCGCCCAGATCACTGAAAGCATTAGTGCGGTGGCCTCGGTATCCGAAGAAAACGCGGCCGGGAGCGAAGAAGTTTCCGCCTCCACGGAAGAACAGAGCGCTGCGCTCGAGGAGATCACCTCGGCCAGCGAAGCCCTGGCTGAGATGGCTCAGGATCTTCAGAAGCTGATCAATCGATTCAAGGTCTGAAAGGCGGAGCTATGACTGCGGCACCCATCTCGCCGGCGCGGTCGAGCCGCGGATGGGTTTCCGGGTCGGATTTTCGCCTGGTTGCCTGCTTGACCCAACGCTCCGACGCCGGGAGAGCCATGGTTATCCGCTGGGTTGTACCGGGGATTCTGGGAATCGCCGGAGAATACGGACTTCTGGCCAGAGAGCTTTCTGGGGAACGTAGCCGGCTTTAACCCAGGAGAGGTAGCGAAAACAGATTTATAACAGCGGGAGGAGTTCCCCCCGGTTTCCGGGGCGGGACTTCTTCCCGCTGAGGCTCTCGATCGCAATCTCGATTACCGCAGTCCGTTCCAGGGTCTCGGGTGGGTGGCGATACTGTTTCGCCGAATACTGCCGCATCAGGATGTCAAGCGCTCTGGCCTTTTCCCGTTCCTCTTTCAGGAATCGGGCGGTACCGCCTCCGGCCACTGAACGGTACTGGACCGACCAACCGCAGGAGAGTTCCGCCTCGCGTATGGCCGTTTCGATCACCACTTGGAAAAAGACCCGGGGATTTTTGTTCAGGATATGGATTTTTCTTCCCTCCTGAGCAGAGTGGAAATAGAGAAAACCGGGAACGAAGCCGTAGCACACCGTCAGGCAGTAGGGTGTATCTCCTTGGCTCAAGGCCAGGTGGAGCAGGCGGCCTCGGCGGAGGATTTCTTCGATTTCCCGGGGATCATCTATTTCCAGCTCGTGTTTTCTCAGGATGCTTACCTCAGATCCCATCCGACATATTTTTACCTGGGTCTTCGTATACACAGGTCTTTTTCCCGAGTTCTTTATCGTCCGGCCGGCAGACAAGGACTTCTTCATCTTCAGGCTGCCAGGCCGGATCGACGATACACAGGAAAACCAGGGGCTCATCCCCGATGTTGGCCAAAAATTGGATCGCGCCCGGTGGGACGTAGATGGCCTGGTGGGCCTGGATTGGATTAGATTCGCCGGCGATGGTCATTAACCCCCGCCCGGCCAGAATATAGTAGACTTCCGAGGTTTGGAGGCGATGGGGGAGGGAACTCTGTCCAACAGGAAGACTGGCGCGCGCCAGACTGTACCGGATATCGATTCGGTCCCGCTCGGGATGGAGGAGCTCGTAAAGGAACGTCGCGTCTGCGGCCACAATCTCCGGGCAGTGCGCGAGGTCTTTGATCAGCTGGGCACGGGTTATCTGGTCAGGCTTCATTCCAGGCCACCAGGGATACCAGCGGTGTATTTTCCGCTTTCCTGCTCACGAATTTTCTGTCTATTGAGTTCCTGGGGGGCCCGGGCGATGGACAGGGTAGCCTGGGCTGCCACGGCCAGGTCCTGTGGCGAGGGGTCGACCGGGGCCAGCGCCGCCCGCTGGACCTTTTCCATCTTACGGATAGTGGCGGCGGGGTTGCTTTCCTCAGACGTATCGATAGATACTTCCCCCCCGACCACGTACCTCCGGTTGTCCGGGCCCCGCTGGTAGATGTAACGGGCCGCCGCTCCGACATAAAGGCCACCGGCAGTCTGGTGGGCTCGTTCGTGGGCAATGACCCGGTTCTCGATCGCCTTCAGCTTTTGGACCTGGCGGATCAATTCCAGGCAGAGGTCCCGCCTGGAGGGGGTCCTATCGGAAATACCCTCGCCCATCCGCAGGGCTTCCCTCAGCACTCGGTTGCCCGAGCCAGGAAGCGTGGCCGTGTTCCAGGAGGAGGTCTGACGGGTGATCTGCACTGTTGACCATCCATTTCTGCTTTGATTTTGCTGCAAAAACTCACTTCAGCAAGACCCCGTTGCCATCAGCCCCGCCTCATCTGGCA
>DATIKP010000019.1 GCA_035477455.1 Atribacteraceae bacterium | reverse complement strand
GCGCCATCGTGGATGCTTACGATGCCATGACCAATCACCGCCCCTACCGGGAGACCTTGCGCCCGGATGAGGCCCTGGGTGAACTCAGGCGCTGTGCCGGTACTCAGTTCGACCCGGCGCTGGTGGAGAGGTTTGTGGGGGAGGTAATCGGGGGTGATCAGTGTAAAAATTACTCTAAGGGCCGTTGCCTGACGTAACTGCGTGCACTTGTACCTAAGAACGTTGTGAAGTAGACTTTTTCTATCGAACTATTTTCCATCAGTCAGCCTAATATTGACCAGGGAGCGGGCGAGAGCAGGCAAACGAACTCCAATCACGCCAGGGGAGCACGCCGTTAGTGGTACCAGTATTTTTCTCTTCTTCCCCCTCTCCCTTCATCCTCTCATTTTGGAGGTACAAGCAACATGCATAAAGTGTGGAGGGGAATCGTGTTTCTCTTCCTGTTGTGTTTTCCGCTGTCCGGATCGTCTCCGGCGCAGGAATGGAAAAGAATCGAGTGGAGATTTGACCGGGATCTGGGTATCACACAAAATCTCAGATTGACCGGGTTGACCCCTTCAACCACCCTTTTTGTCCCGGTTCTGCCGGGGATCGATTGGACGCAAAGCGCTTTGAACCTCACAGTCTGGTTTTCTGATGCTCTGCACCCGGAATCCACTCTGGCCGTCTTTATGAATGACGATCTTCTCTTTTCCCAGACTTTGCAAAACCTCCCGCTTCGCCCCGGGCAGCCCGGCAACCTTCGCATTCCCTTGGATCTTTTAATCTCTTCCCCGGGCGAACGGTGGATCAAAGTTGATATCAGGCCCACGCTGTTCATTTCCCGAAATCCCTGTGAAGACCTGGCTTCCGGCAACCTTTGGATGATGATCATGAAAAAAAGCCATTTCATGTTTAACGGGGCTATCCGAGATCTCCCGGTTTCCATCGACGAGTTTCTGCTGTTTCCCACTACGGAGCTCGAAATAATCTTACCGGGTGGAGAGTGGGACCGGGAAATCGCAACAGCTTATATTAAACTAATGAGTTTTCTGAAAAGACCCGAAAATATCCAGGCCAGGGAGATTACCACGTTGCTCTTTGACGAGATGACACCTGAAGAGAGGGAAGATCGGCTCAAGCGGCGAATTTATCTCCGATCTCCATCAATGCGGGACTACCATCTTCTGGGAAACCGACTGTACCTTACCCCGGAAGGCGTGAAGGGACTCTTGTCGCCCTATCGAGTTGCGATGACAGGACGAAGCGGAACGGTCGTTCTGGAGATGGAAGATATTTCCAAGTACCACCCGCAACTGACTTTTCGAGATCTTGGAGCCGGTGACCTTTATTTTCGTGGAATCGGGGATTTGAGTGCTCAGCTCCATTTCCCGGCTTCGGACCTGGGAGGCATACCCGAGTCTCTCTTTCTGCATCTGTTCAAAAACGTCCAAAAACCCTTGGCGGCCTTCGGAGGTAACGGTTTCCTGAAGATTTGGTTCAACAACCAGCTCGTCCTGACTGAACGTTTGTCTGACGCCCCCAGCGGTCCCCTCAGCCAGCGAATCGTGGAATTGCCCGCTCATCTGATACAACGGGAAAACACGCTGGAACTGATGTTTTCCTATTTTCCGGGGAAAGAGAATTGTATGGTGGGAGCCATTCCTCTGGAGGCGTTCTTGTCCGGTGACTCCTTCCTCGAATACCGGGGGATCACCCTTTTGCCTGATCCATTGACCATGATGGACGTTCCCACGGTGTTCTGGGGTAAGGGCCACATCGTTCTTCCAGAGCAATTCACGGTCAAGGATCTCAAAGCGGCGGCATTACTCATCTCGACATTTCGAGAATTGGACAATACCCCTATTCTGATCAAAATCCACGAAAGCGCCGAAGGAATGGACCTTTTCCTTGCACAAGAACATTGGCTGGCCAGGTTCGGACATCTCCCCTTCCTCGACCGGCCCAGCTTCAGACCTTTGTGGCAGGATCTCGCCCGCATACCCAGCCGGGTTCGTGAAGAAATTTCGGGCGCAGAAAACGGACTCGCTGAATGGCGGACCTGGCTGACTGTTTCTCTCACCGAGTACGGCAAAGGGCTTTTCCGAATACTCCGCTTTCCCTGCGATCTTCTCTTTCCGAAGATGGAGGCGATCCCCATGCCCGAGTATTTTCTGTTCATCCGCCCGGATCTCAGCCGCTTTCCAGAAGCGATCCCCGTCCTCCCGACCGATGATTCCTTGACTTTCTTTTCTCAACCCGAGAGTCAACCGAGTTTCCGTGTCACCCCTGACGAACCACTGGCGATTATGGCAGTAAAGCGCCAGGGAGATAAACCGGCCGTTTTTCTCACTACGCTGGGCCGGGAAGACCTGGCCATGGAATACTTTTTCCGACATTTTCGCGGTCCGGAGACGCTTCGCTCGCTCACCGGCAATGTCATTCTGCTGTCCCAGGAAGGATGGAGCGATCTAACCATCGATGCTGATACCAGGTGGCGGCCCGTTCCGGTTCTGTCCTGGTTCAACTGGCACCAGAAAATCCGGATTCCGATTTCTATTATCCTTCTCATGGCGCTTCTCATTTTCTGCCTGTACCTGTATTTCCGCTTAACCCCCCCCGGTAAGCGGTAGGATAAGACCCGCCATCCCCAGCCCCCGGTACTCCTCCTTCAAGCCACGGGGAGAGTTTCTGATGCTAAGGTACCTCCACGTATTCAAAGCCCAATCTCTTCATGTCTACCAACGCCCGGTACGTGTCCTGAAGCGCTGGTGGGTACCCGTACTTACTTATCGCGTACAACCAGCAACGGCTGATTTTCATGGAAATCAACTCTTTACTCTCTTTCCAGAAAAAGTCCCCTGAGGCTGAATCAGAGTTATCATATCCTCTTCCATTCCGGTTTCAGCGAGGGTAAACTGTACTTCAGATCCACTCAACCCCCGGATCCGAAAGCTCAGGTTACCAAGCGGCTCCAGGTGCCACTCAGGCTGATCGGGAACGGTCATAATCAACTTTTCGTCTTCAGTGATTTGAATGGTAACCAGGGTACCCATTACCAGGTATTCACCAGCCAACCGGGATAATACTTCTGGGTCTGGTTGCTCACGATTGGGTTGTCGAATGAAGGTTATTGGATTGACGAAGGAAAACGGATCGAGATCCACTTCCAGTCCGTTCAGGTTGCCGTGAATATCGGTCACGAACCGGAAGGCAAGCTGCATGGGTATAAAGTAATCAACCCAGCCGGTAAATACATCGAAATGCCAGTGTTCAAGAGGAATGGTGGCCCGGTGATAGGTGGCTGTCAACTGCTCGTCTTCGCGGGTAATATGGAACGTTCCATAGAGGGGATGTTGAAAAATGCCCGTGAAGTCATCGAGAGCGTGTGCAGGGGAAGTGCCGGTTTTCCTGGTCAACGGATCAAGGACGGATAAGTTATTCAGGAGTGCCTCCGCGGTCTCGTGTGCCTCTTTGGTCAAAGCATTCCAATCTACCGGATCCAGACCCAGGAGCCGGTCGGACGCCTCATTTGCCAGGATAACGGGGAGGGGAGAACCATTGAGATTGCACACAACGGCAACTCCGATGCCTTCATCGGGGAAAAGAGAAACCATGGTTGAGTACCCTGGAACCATTCCATCGTGATGCACATGGTAATGTCCCCGGTAATCCCCGACCATCCAGCCTAAACCGTAACTAAGATGGGAAACATGCGGGCTCAAGCGCCCTAATATGGGGGTTACCGGGCTTTGCATAAACTGAAGACTCGCTGAGCCGAGTAGTGGGGTAATGCCCGATTCCCCAGGTAGATCTAGGTTGCTTAGAAGCCAGCGCGCCAGATCGACAACCCCGGCGTTGACCGCGCCAGCCGGAGCCGTCGCGTTAAGCTCCAGATACTGGACCTCCCGCAGTTGATTGTTTTCCCGGTAGTAACCTCGTGCAAAATCGGGAGAGGCCAGCATTTCCTCGACACTCAGATTGCTACCGCTCATACCCAGTGATTGGAAAATTCGGCTCCGTATCCCCTCTTCCCAAGTTTGGCCGGATATCTCCTCATAAAGAATACCGGCCACGGCATAACCGTAATTGGAGTAAAAGAAGGTAGTGCGCAGACCCAGAACCGGCATCATATAGCGGAGTTTATCCAAAAGCTCATCCCGTGAGAGCTCCGGATTGAACAGGAAGGTCATATCAAAGCGGGGTAGTCCCGAGCGATGAGACAGAAGATCTCTGGCTGTTATCAGGCTGGCCGTAAACGGATCGCCCAAGGTAAATGGCATGTATTGACGTATCGGCCAGTCCAGGTCAAGAATTCCATTTTCTACCAAGGACATGAGAAGCGTGGCGGTGAAAGCCTTGGTAGACGAACCCAAACCAAATATAGTCTGTTCGGTGACCGGCAGAGCATTTTCCACATCCCGGAAACCGAATCCTTCCTGAAAAACCACTTCTCCGTTATTGACAATCACCACCGCCACACCCGGCACCTTCCATTCTTCCATAGTTTCCACCACATACTCTCCGAAACCAGCCAGGGGATCCTCAGAAGGGACGGCAGCAATTGCTGATAGAGTGTATAAAAAGAGAATGAAGACGCCGGTTATGGCTAAAACAATCCGATTTTTCTTATGCATTTCGATTTGAGCCATTTTGATCTCTCCTTTCTGAACGTGCAGGGATCTTGGACAAACGCCAAACAATCATGGGTAATCGATGGATACCGCACATACATTATAGTACACCAGAAAGGTAAAAATAAAAGTGTTGTATTTCAGTATACATGACGAAATCAACCGGTTGTCTGATGAAAAATCTTAAAAAAACAAAGATGATATAATACCAAGATCGTTATATGATTACCCATTGGAGTGAGGTTTATGTCTTTTCGATCATTTTCACTTCATGACTTACAGGTATTCCCTTTAACCACCAATCGGTGGTCGGATCTGGAAAGGCTTTTCGGGGAACGGGGGGGCCTGCGGAGGGTGTTGGTGTATGTGGTGGAAGCTGACTCGATCACAATTCGAGCAGCGAAAGGGAGAAGAAAATAAAAAAGCGCTCAGGCAGAGAGTCTTCGCCGGGGAGATTCCGGGGCTTCTGGTTTATGCGCATGGCGAAGCGGTAGGCTGGTGTGCCGTGGAACCGCGGAATGCTTTTCCAACTTTAGAGCGGTCCCGTATCCTGAAAAGAGTTGACGATAAACCGGTGTGGTCCGTGGTCTGCTTTTTTGTCGCTAGACCTTATCGCCGACAGGGGCTTTCGGAATGCCTGTTGCAATTCGCCGTAGAATATGCTGGAAGCCGCGGTGCTCAAGTCGTAGAGGGGTATCCGGTAGCCTCCCAAAAAGCCAATTACCCAGATACCTTCGCTTACACCGGAAGGGATACGGTATTTCGCAGAGTCGGCTTTGAAGAGGTGGCTCGAAGATCGCCAACTCGTCCGATCATGCGCTACACTATTGCTCACCATTGAGCGGAGGTTTCCGGTATCGCAAATTAAGTTATTTCGATTTTAAATCCGAGGACTTACCTTGTCCCAAGACCACCCTTATATGAGCATTAAAATGAGCGCGAGAGAAAGGCCCGTATTTCGCCCTACAAGGCCACATTGGTGAGCCATGAAGGATTCGAACCTTCGACACCCGGATTAAAAGTCCGGTGCTCTACCAACTGAGCTAATGGCCCACCGTATTTGAACGACTTATCGACTTATCCCGATCTTATGTGGAGCCGGCGATCCGACTTGAACGGACAACCTGCGGATTACGATTCCGCTGCTCTGCCAATTGAGCTACACCGGCCCCTTAGCGATACGGCAACGGAATTGTACCATCGACAACGGGATTTTACAACAAATCCATCTTTCTGGCAACTCTGGTTGTGACGATATTAAAATTGCCGCTTTAAAAAACCCCGATAAAAAAATGGCGCCCCCAAGCGGATTTGAACCGCTGTCGCCGCCTTGAAAGGGCGGTGTCCTTACCAAGCTAGACGATGGGGGCCCATTACTCTATTCTTTTAAAAAACAAAGCCTATTGTATAGAAAAACATAGAATTCGGCAAGTCTTGACAAAAAATAATTTCTGACCGGGGTTTGAACGATTGGACAGTTTTTCTCGT
Organism: Atribacteraceae bacterium; assembly: GCA_035477455.1. Taxonomy (NCBI): domain Bacteria; kingdom Pseudomonadati; phylum Atribacterota; class Atribacteria; order Atribacterales; family Atribacteraceae; species Atribacteraceae bacterium. Next base: position 28,037 of record DATIKP010000019.1, on the reverse strand, counting down.
TTCATTACTCCCTGATGATTGCGCTGGTAGGACAGGAGTCCAGTGCTTCATCGACGCAATCGAGGCTTTCATCAGCTCCTGTTTTGGCAACTGCCTTGCCTTCACCGTTCATATCGAACATATCCGGGCAAATTTGCACGCAAAGTTCACAACCAATACAGAGTTCTTCATCAATTTTAACCGCCATGATATCTCCTCCTTCTTATTTTTTCATTTTGGAAAAACAGACAGAATTATAGCATAATTCATGGATTTTAAAAGCCGAGATAAAGGGATCTGGCCCTTTTTTTACCGGAATCAGTTTTGAAAAAATGTTCGATAAAGTCATTAAGTTCCCGGGGCGTGAGATTTTCTTCGCGAAGGTTAACCAGCATGTCCGCCTCAATAAGTATTTGGAAGTCCAGATCGTCCACGTTGTCGAAATTATGATGATTGCCTACCAAGTAAATAACCCGTTCGCTAATCGACGGATCCTCCCTCCCCTCTTCCAGAATTTTCCTGGCTATGGGTGGTCCTTCGATATGCTGGTATTTTCCCTCCCGCGAACCGTGTTTACGGAAGGCTTCACAGATTCCGATATCATGCAGGAGTGCGGAGAGAAAAACGATTTTTTTCGTCACGTCGTCACAGTTCAATTCCGTACAAAGCGCTAGTGCATGCTCGATGACTTCCCGAGTATGTTCAATCATTGACGGATCTTCGACAAAGACAGAATGTACCGCTTTCCAGTAATATTCATTATCTTCCATTTAATAACCTCTTCCTTGATCCTATCCAGTCGGTTCTTCCGGGTATTCGTTCATCAACTCCCGAATCTCGCGTTCGTTAAATCCGAAATAGTGACCGATTTCGTGGAGAACAACCTTCCGTACATTGTTACGCCATTCATCAAATGTCCGGGAAATCCGGGCGATGTTTTTTTGGTAAAGGATAATTCGATCGGGAAGAACAAAGGTGTATCCACGACCCCTCTTATTCAGTGGTATCCCATGGTAAAGACCGAGAAGTTGACTGGAGCCGGCCGATCTGATCGTATCGAAGGAGGGCCTCTCTTCAATCAAAAATTCGACATTCACCAGGTTGTCCCTGATTTTATCGGGAAGGGCGTCTACGATATCGTTGATCAGCTTTGAAAGCACCGCTTTATTCAATAGTAACTTTTCTTGTTCCATCCTTGTGGGTAGACCGGTCGTGTTCGATATGGAAAACCGCACGCCTGTCGGGCAACCGGACCGGTTCTCGTCAATAACGACGAGAACCGGTCGGCGGTCATATCCAACCGCGTAGTTCCATGGCCTCCACAACCCTTTTTACAGCTACGATATACGCAGCCTGCCGCATATTCACACCGAATTCCCGGGAGGCATTGTACACGACATGGTAAGCGTCCGCCATTTTTCTGCCGAGTTTCTGGTTTATTTCCGCTTCTTCCCAATAGTACATATAAAAGTTCTGAACCATTTCAAAATATGAGACAGTGACCCCGCCTGCATTGCAGAGAAAGTCGGGGATGACGTGAATCCCTCTTTCATAGAGCACTCTGTCCGCCTCCGGGGTAGTCGGTCCATTGGCCAATTCAGCGATAATCTTGGCCTGGATCTTATCTGCATTGTTTTCGTGGATCACTTTTTCCAGGGCAGATGGAATCAAAACATCAACATTCAGTTCCAGGATTTCTTCATTAGTTATTTCCCGTGTTCCAGGGAAGCCTATGACTGAACCGTTTTTATGTTTATGCTCCAGGACGGCTTCCGGGACCAACCCTAATTCGCTGTATATTCCTCCAGAACTGTCACTTAATGCGACAATGCGGGAACCAAATAGTTCCTTACACAACTTAGTGGCATAATATCCGGCATTCCCGAATCCCTGAACGGCGATCGTGGCTTTAGCAAGGTCGATTCCACACACTCCCGCCGCTTCCTCAAGGGCATACATGCCGCCTCTTGCGGTTGCTTCAATCCGGCCCTTCGTGCCTCCGATGGCCAGTGGCTTTCCAGTTATGACTCCAAACTGGTTCGCCCCAAAAAAACGGGAATACTCATCCATCATCCAGGCCATCACCTGAGGATTGGTGTAAACATCAGGTGCGGGGATGTCTTTATCCGGTCCGATCATCGGCCACATAGCCTGAATATAACCCCGGCTCAAGCGTTCCAATTCACCCTTGGAAAGTTTTTTAGGATCACAAATGATCCCTCCCTTGGCTCCTCCCAGGGGTATATCGACAACAGCACACTTCCAAGTCATCCAAGCCGCCAGAGCCCGCACCGTGTCGATTGTTTCTTCAGGGTGAAAGCGGATTCCTCCTTTAGTTGGACCCCGCACATCGTTGTATTGCACCCGAAAGCCCTGGAACACCTTCAGAGTTCCATCATCCATCCGTACCGGTATAGAAACATGGATCTCTCTCTTAGGATACCGGAGCAACATATGCACCCCGGCGTCCATTCGTATAATTCGGGCACAATCATCAAGCTGTTGTTGTGCCATTTGAAAGGGATTTTGCTCGACCACCCAACGACCTCCTCTATGAATAGTAATAATAAAGATCCCGACACTGGGACGAGCCTGTCCTCTCCCTTGAGATACATCATAAGGTCTCTTCACTGAGCCTTGAGCAATCCCGTCAAGACACCATCGTTGTGTCCCAACGGATCGAAAAAACCGCCATCTTGTTGACGTTAGGTTTCGCTAACCACCTCCACTATTACGCCATTTCGGCCGATCTCCCAACGAAAGGGCGGGAAATATTCTGAGAAGATATAATATCTTATTTTGTCTTTGAGTATAACATCTGTCTTTCTCGTCGTAAAATCCGGTTTTCCAAGGCATAAAACATGATTCTACTGCAATAAGTAATTTTGCTGCAAAAGAACGAAGGAAGCCTGGGCCTGAGCTGCCTGAATCAGCCGCCGAAATCACCGCATTTCCGCAGCAAAAAGGCCAAGGACGGCCTTTTCAGCATCACTGCAACCGGACGTGGTCATTGATGCGTGCGAGAAAATGCCAGATGAGGCGGGGCTGAGGGCAACGGGGCTTTGCTGAAATGAGTTTTTGCAGCAAAATCAAATATATCAAATAGAGGGGACAACCGTGGAATCATTCAGGTCCTCTCACCGAAGGTAATGCCTTCTGGGTACACGGCAAGGAGCAAAAGTACCCCAGCTCACGAGACACTCACCCGCAGATATTCGGCAAGTTTCCGCAACAACATAACCTGTACATGCCTTCTTTCCTCCCCAGATACTTCCAGGCGGCTTAGAGATGAGTACATTTTCCGGCCATATTGAAAGAACAGGTTTTGAGCATACCCAAAATCCGGCTCGATCGGAAGTTTTTCAAAAATTCCGACCAGACGAGCAAGTTTTTCAAGGACTATCGTTTCCTCAGGATTTTTCACCCATTGATCGATCAATCGGTTTATCGTATTCTCGGCGACATAACCTATGGTAACCCGGTCAATATCCATGCTCCATTGTTTCATTTCTTCCACCAGGCGGGACAACCACTCAAAATCCAGAACATCGGGGGCCAGCGCACTGATCATATCACGGTTTAAAATGTATTCCCCGGCCGTTCTGACTGCCTTGGGCAGAGGGATTTGCAACTCTCTCATTATCTGCATGATGGGATAATTTTGCTCATATATTTGCCGGTAAGTTGATTCGACGCTCCCCAGCGTCGTACTCATGACTTGTTCCAATATCTGTCGCTGCTCGTCCCGAAAAAGATGCCGGAAGGTGTAATGATGGGTACCGAAATGGCCGTCCATGAGACGGACGATTTCCGGAATACCGAGCCGGTTGAATGCGGCTTTCAATTGATCGGCAAACTCTTTTGAACATCCATCAGGCAGGTATTTTCGCACTCCCCCCATCAGGTTATAGTCTCCAAAGTAGACCATGGCAAAGCACGCTGTCAATTCTTCCCAAGTAAAGGTAGATCTGATATGGATCTTGCCGAACAGAAGCTGTTCTTTTCCGGATTCCACCATCGTCAATACCTCTTTCCGGTATTGATAACAGTATAGTTTTTCTTCTCCCCTTTCCCCGTTGGGAGGCTGAAAAAGGGAGGAAACAGCAACATGGACCCCCACTCTGAGGAGGTCAATTACCGAAGGCTTGACGAAGGAATTCCAAACCGCTTGTCCGTCCAGATATTCCGGCTGATTACCCGGAGCTTGTGCGAGTTCTCTCTTGAGCGGTTCCTCCAGATCAAGCTCACCGAATTCCTGGGCTAACTGGATGGCCCGGGCGGCAAAAAGAAGAATTTGCTTGCTTTCGATACCGGCTATGTCATCGAAAAACCACCCACAGCTGGTAAACATTAAAAGAGAGTGGCGCTGCATTTCCAGAAGCTTCAGGGACAATACTGCGGTTTCCATATTATAATGACCATTCAGATGTTTCCTTAGGAAAGCCTCTATCCTGTCCTGTTCCCGATCCAGAATGATATCGATATACTCATTCCGCATATGCCAAGGATCGATAACCAAGGGGGCTAACCGTTGTTCATACAAATTGGCTAGTTTTATATGGAGAGCTTCTAAAGCGTTGCGCAACGGCTTCCTCCAGAGCTGTTTCCACCGCGGGTGTAAACCCGAATGGCAGCCGCAATGATCCCGCCAGCGCTCGATGCCGTGTACGCAACTCCAGGACGTGTTTTCGTAAATTTCCACTTCATATTGTGGAATGACATGATCGAGATATTCACCATAGATGGTCAACTCGACCTTTTTGTTCGATTCAATACGATCAAGACAGTAAGCCAAAGCCATATCTCCAAACCGGTGATGGTGGCCGTAGCTTTCACCGTCGGTAGCGATATGGACCAGTTGGGGTGTATCTGCCTCGGGCGAGAAAACGGCGGTCAGCCTGTCAGCAAACGCCCCGCCGTCATTAAGGATATTTCCAAAACTGACTTCATGGGCAATCGGTCCATCATAAAAAAACAGAACAATATTTTTACCGGAAGACAACCGGCAAAGATAGGGTCGTTTGGGATTGATGCGACCATCACCGACGTGGATCCACTGTTGTTCACCCAGGCGTCGAATACGGTAAGCCTGATGGGGAGCAAGAATGGTAAAACGAATATCATGCTGTTTCAATACTTCGAGAACTGCCAGGTTCACTGCCGTTTCCGGGAGCCACATGCCTTCCGGAGGGCGCTTAAAGCGGGAAATAAAATCACGGATTCCCCAGATCACTTGGGTTTCCTGGTCTCGTCGATTGGCGAGGGGCATAATGATATGATTATAGACTTGCGCCAGTGCGGATCCATGACCGGAAAACCGAAGCATGCTTTCCCGGTCCGCCCTGAGGATCGCTTCATAAACGTCGGGTCGATTTTTTTCCAGCCAGGACAATAGGGTAGGCCCGAAATTAAAGCTGATTCGGGAATAATTATTGACGATGTTTTGTATCTTGCCCTCCGGACCCAGGATCCGGGAAGCGGCATTGGGAGCATAGCATTCGGTGGTTATCCGGTCATTCCAATCGTGGTAGGGGTGGGCGGCATCCTGTGTCTCGATGGCCTCAAGCCAGGGATTCTCACGGGGTGGTTGATAAAAATGACCGTGAATGCAGACAAACCTCTTCATCTCCATACCTCCATTTCATACACCGCACAACTCCGGGTTGGAACGATCAATTCCATACCCCTTTCGATAGTTTCCGGAAGCGTGGTGCCGCTTCCTAAAAACACCTTCCGGTCAGAAAAAAAGCCGGAGCGGACAGCATTATAACGAGACATTACGAAGTGCACTGTAGTGACTTTCCCTGAGGAGCCCATACGACAAACTCACACCGGCTTCTACCCTGGTACAAGGCCCCAACCCGCACCGGCCTCGCTTCATTTTAAAGTTTATCGATACCGTGTCGCTTGAGCCATTCCTGAAAGCTCTGATCATCTTCCCAAATTTCCTTGTCATAATTTTCTTCAAGCCTTTTTATCTGTTCAAGCAAATCAGGCATTTTCGCCACCAGTTTGTCAATATTTTTTTGAAACTCATCCCCCAGAATTACCAGTTCTTCCAGGCTGATATCGAGATCGAGCAAACGGACAATTCGCTTGAGCACCGTGGCAATCCCCCGCGGATTGGTAGCCTGCACATACGTAGGTATGTCTACGACAAAATTGATCATCTCCAACCCCCGTTTTGCAGCCTCGACATTCAAAAGATTGACAAAACTGGAAGGGCCCTCGTAATCCGAAAAACGTACGTCAAGATCATTCAGACGATATTTGAATGTTTCGTCGGAAAGAGAACAGAAAACTCGGGGGTCCCGGGTATGGGGAGTCAAGCCCCCGACACTCCCGACAAAATAAATTCGCCGAACATTGCATATCTCCACGACTTCGAACATAGCCTGAGCGAATGATTTCCAACGAAGATTTGGTTCCTTTCCTGAAAAAAGAACAAGATTATTCGCTTCTGAACAATAAAAGATGTTTTCCGGCATCAAGAATTCCTTGATCAGACCTTCCTCGATTCTCACATACGGTCGATACTGAGCCACCTGTTCCATGGTGCCGGACAAATTGGAAACACAGTACACTTCCGGATCGATATGGGCAAATTTTTCTGTCTGGAGTTTTCGCACTAAGTATTTTATCATTCCCGTTGAAACATCTCCTCCGTCCATCCAACCGGAAAAACCAATGACCATGCCGGCCTCATTCAGGTTTGGACGATGAAGATACTGAACTCCTTCCACAGTTCATGCCCCCCTTATTAATCGACGTTTAGTATGTAAGCCGTCCCGGAACACTTCTTCCCGGACGAGAAGCTCACTCTATTGTACCATTCTCCTTGACGATGCAGTGACAAGCGTTTTCACTCTCCCGGATCATCGGCAGTTATTCCAGAACACCGAAATCGAGAGACCAATGTTTTACCGGGGTCAGGAGGCACCAGGCAATAAAAGCCGACCTGATCACGTTGGGAAAAGGCCGGTTTTGGTTGCAACGCTCTGATCAGCCACTGATGCTGCCGATGTTTTATTTCGTCTGATGCCTCAGTTATTTGCATTAGTTATTCTTAATTTCGTCTTTTCCCGAAACGATTTGATTTTCGCAAGCGTTATGACGGGAGGGAATTTCTGGATATTAACAGTCGTGGTCTCCCGTTTCAACGGTTAATATGAAAGAACAACAATTTTGGTCAGAGGTCTGACGTTCGGTGCTTTAAAAGAATAAAGGTTATAGCCACCGTTTCAGGAAGGCCAGTACCTCGCTTCTCATGGCTGCGGTTTCGAAATGTCCGGTATGGGACTGAATCAACCGCCAGGCTTCGGGGGCGCCCTCCCTGCGATAAATCTCCTGCAGGTCCTGATTGATCCGGTCAAGACCGGCAACGGGGGTAAGTGGATCGTACAACCCAGCCAGGCTGAGATGAGGCCGGGGGGCGATCAAAGCGTTTATCCGAGTGGTCGTAAAATGTTTCAGTAAACGGGGAACATAGTAATATATTCCATGGCCGTCGAGACCCCGGGTTGCGATCAACGCTTGAAAATCGGTAAGACAACACAGATCCACGCACGCTTTGATGCGATCATCGAGGGCGGAGATCCACCAACCCATGGTGCTTCCCATGGATATTCCCAGAGTTCCCACCCGTTCACCATCCACCTCCGGACGAGAGACAAGATAGTCTAACGCCCGAAGGCTGTCATAGACCATCATCCCCCACATCACTTTTCCTTCCCAGAGCATCGTTTTGAAAATTTCCATTTCGGTGCGGCCCTGCCGTTCACCGAAACCCCAATGGTCGATGCATAAAACGGCGTAACCCTGACTGCAAAGAACTTCCCCATAAGGCGGATTCTGCAAAAAGGTCCTTCCTTGGATAATCTCTTCTTTTCCGATATGATATTCAAAGCCATGGGCATGGTTATACAGGATGGCCGGTAGTTTCGACTGTTTTACGGTGGGAGTCATAAAATAAGCCGGAACCGGTTCAATCCCGTTGAGCTCAAGAAGCAATCTTTCGATCCGGAATTTCGGGCGATCATCGACGGCAACGTAGTCACAGGAAACCGGACGGTCGTGGGGAGGCAGATCTCCCAGCAAGCCCAGTAATTCCTGGCGAGAATTTTCTTTTTCCTGGCTCGACAAGCAAACCACCCTCTTTCAATATCGTTCTATGCCGGTCTTCAATACTTCTCCACTTCAGCAGGCAGCAGCTTTGGGATTCCAGATCCGGCTTATTTAGTTTTGTCCCAACAGGAGTAAACCATGTCTTGTAAACTGAATCCGATATTCATTTTCACGCTCGAAACCGGCGGCCACCGACAGGTTGGCTCCCCTAACATTTTTTAGCTTGATTCGGATCAATAAGATATTTTTAGACGGCAAATCAATGTTTTAGACATTTTAGACCCTGACGCCCAAGATTTCCCGGTTCTTTTAAACGAGCTACCTTTGCAGCTTTACGAAGAATAGTTTAAACGTTTGGATGACCACCAGCGGAATGAAAGAAAGCACAAGTACCATCGTATGCTGATGGGCAGCCGAGGGGCCACTTCAAAGATTTGCATGGCAGGAGGAAAGGTCAGTACCACCCGTAACAGAAGATAACCGAGAAGTATGGCAACCCAGAGGATGCGGTTCGTAAAAACCCCTATTTTAAAAATGGATGTCTTGGAACGGGAATTAAAGCCGTGTATCAGCCGAGACAGAGACAAGGTGGCAAAAGCCATTGTGCTGGCAATATGAGGGTTGCCACCGGCGAGTCCAAGGTGGAATGCGGTCATGGTACTCAAGGCAATCAACAGTCCTTCGCTGATAATTTCCGTTGCAAATTTTTTATTGAGAATAGGAACCTTGATATTGCGCGGCTTTTCCTGCATTAGAAGCGGGTTATGAGGTTCGAGCCCGATGGCAATAGCCGGCAAGCTGTCGGTAATCAGATTGATAAAAAGGAGGTGGATGGGGGTAAACGGTACAGGCAGGCCCAGGAGTGAAGCATAAAGTACGGACAAAATACCGGCGGTGTTCCCTCCCAGCAGAAATTTAATGGCGTTTTTGATGTTGGCGAAGATACTGCGTCCAGTTGAAATGACGTCCACAATAGTAGAGAAATTATCATCGGCCAGAACCATGACCGCGGCTTCTTTTGCTACCTCTGTCCCGGTTATGCCCATGGCAATGCCGATATCCGCTTGTTTCAGTGCCGGGGCATCGTTTACCCCGTCACCGGTCATGGCTATCACATCGCCCCTTTGTTGCCAGGCTCCGACTATCCGGATTTTATGTTCCGGGGATACCCGGGCGAAAACAGAAATATCAGTTACTCGTTTCTGAAGCTCTTCATTGGTTAACTTTTCCAGTTCAGAACCTTCCATCGCACCAAATTCGCCAGTGAGGATACCAATTTGTCGTGCAATTGTGGAAGCGGTGGTTTTGTGATCACCCGTGATCATAACCGGTCGAATCCCGGCTTGGATACAGCTGGCCACCGCCCCGGCAGTTTCAGGCCTTGGCGGATCCATCATGGCTATCAGTCCGATAAAAGTCAAATCCGTTTCATCTTCAAAACGGATGGTTTCTTCCGACACCTCTTTAAAAGCGAAAGCCAAAACGCGCAGGCCGTTTTCAGCAAATTCACTGTTGTTCCGCTTGATTTCATCCACATGATCTTGGGTAAGCAATTTCACGCCATCAGACGTATCAATCCTTTTAATTCTGGACAGCATCGTATCCACTGCCCCCTTGGTAATCAGAAATGTTTTATCCTTGACCCGATTCACGGTACTCATGAGTTTTCGGTTGGAATCAAAGGGAATTTCCCCGACATGTGGATACTCTTTCCGTATAGCCAGTTCATCAAGGCCATACATCTCACCCAAATTAACGAGGGCCACTTCTGTTGGGTCACCCATTTCCTTTTGTTCAAAAGTAACCGCATCGTTACAAAGCAAGGCTATAAGCACCAGCTTCTTTTCCAACTCTTTATCCGGGTTTAACTTTGTGGACTCCAGTACAGTCTCGTCAACATAAGCTTTCCTGACGGTCATTTTATTCTGTGTCAACGTGCCCGTTTTATCGGAACAGATAACCGTGATACAGCCAAGGCTTTCGATGGCATACAGTTTTCTGACGATGGCATTCTTCTTGGCCATCCTTTGTGTTCCCAAGGCCAAAACAATGGTCACGATGGAACTGAGTGCTTCCGGTATTGCCGCTACCGCCAGGGAAACCGCAAATAAAAACGAGGTGATCAGTTCTCTGCCGTGAAAGAGATTAAGTCCAAATACCAGAGCAGAAATGGCTAAGACAACTATAGCCAGCTTTCGGCCAAACTCTTCGAGGCTTACCTGCAGAGGAGTTTTATTCTCCTGGGCCGTCTCCAGCAGATGCGCTACTTTTCCGATTTCCGTATTCATACCAATCTGGGTTACAACTACAACCGCTCGTCCATATGTGACATAGCTTCCCGAAAAAACCATATTCTTTCTATCGCCGATGGCCACATCAGCCTGTTGGATGGGCTCGGTAACCTTCGAAACACTGATCGATTCCCCCGTTAGTGAACTTTCATTAACCTGCAGACTATGGGATTCCAGGATACGGCTATCCGCACTGACATAGTCCCCGGCATCCAGATACAGGATATCGCCGGGAACAAGCTCACGAGAGGCTATTTCAAATCTTTTGTCGTCCCGCAGTACTTCCGCGACAGGTTCTGAGAGCTTCTTCAGACCTTGCAGTGCGTGTTCCGCTTTTACATGTTGCAAAGTGCCCAGCGTGGCGTTCAGCAACACAACAATGATTATCACAACAGCACTATCGAATTTACCTAAAAAAGCGGAAATAACAGCTGCAGCCAAAAGGATCAGCACCAACAAATCTTTAAACTGATTCAAGAATGTCTGCAAAACGCTCTCTTTTACAGTTTCCAACAATTCATTCATTCCGTATTTTTCTCGCCTCTGAACAACCTCTCGGTTACTGAGCCCCTGATCGCTGACGGCCAAAACCTTCATCGTATCTTCGGTTGTCAGACAGTGGAAATCCCACATCCTGTCACGCTCCTATTCTGTCTCTATCCCAGACCAATCTCCAAAGAAACCTCCCGCATGCCCATTATGACCTCTTCGGTCAATTCAGCCGGCTCAATTCCAAGCATCGCGGTTCCTTTCTGGATCACGTCACGGTTCACCCCTGAAGCAAATCCTTTTTGTTTCCATTTTTTTAGTACAGACTTCGCCTCAAGATCCAAGACGCTTTTTGAAGGACGCACCAAGGCGCAGGCGGCGACCAAGCCGGTCAGCTCATCAATGGCATAGAGAGTTTTCTCCAGCAGAGTCTCCGGCTTTATTTCCGAGCACAGACCCCATCCATGAGAGACAGCGGCCCGGATGTATTCCGCCGGCCAATTCCGCTCTTCCAAAATCTCCTGGGTTTTTTGACAGTGGCGGTTCGGATAATTTTCGTAATCGAGGTCATGTATAAGGCCGACAACCCCCCACTTTTCCTCGTCTTCTCCGTGTTTTCTGGCTATATATCTCATTACCGCCTCGACGGCAAGAGCGTGGTTGATGAGAGATCGATCAGTGGTGAATTCCTTCAAAAGGGATAGGGCATCCTCACGTTCAGGTTTTCGTGTATTCACCAATTGCCTCCTCTCCTCTCCTCTGTAAATAGATGGTAGAAGCGTATAAGAAGACAAGAGTGAAAAGCCTTACGCCTTCCACTCCCTCCTCGATTTTCATGCTTGCTGCCGCCAGGTAGTGACCGATTGACTCCCTTGTGAAGTCGAACGATCAACCGATTTCCTTCATAACCGAAGTAATACGTTCGGCTACTACCTCGATTTCCTGATCGCTCGAGGTGACATTGATTCCGAAACCGGATCCTAATCCCTTATCCACTACTCCAACACTCACGTTGATGGAACGGTTCAAAATATCATCGGTTTGGGGTAGCATGTGGGCATGGTATTCGACGGATTTGCCATATTGCGGACAAGCATAGGGACAGGAAAATTGGGTAACGGTTTGTTTATTCAGAATTTGTTCCATATTGTTGTAGACATGCCACCCGGAGTGGGCAATCGTCTTGGTCCCCACTCTATCCCCAAAGGCATCGGCGGTCTTACGGTCCGGGAAAATAAGGGTGAGAAGGGTTGCGCATTCCCCTTCCTCGTCATTGATGGTCCGAAAACCTATGCCGGAAATTCCGGTAAGCGCGTCCTTGAGTTTTTTCTTTTTGTACCGAAGAATGGCGAGAATATGATCCAATTTCCGAAGCTGGGCCAGGGCAACCGCTCCGGTCAGCTCATTCATGCGGAAGTCAAGACCGACAATGCTTCGTTGGCCGATTTCCACACCGGTGCGCAGCGGCTTGTGCCCCTGATCGTGAAATCCGAACGCCCTTTCATACCAACCAAAATCATCGGTTACCACCATTCCCCCGTCTCCGGCGGTGATCGTCTTGTATACGTTCAAAGAAAAAGCACCGATATCGCCAATGCTTCCCACTCTGTTGCCTCGATAGGAGGCTCCGGCAGCCTGTGCGCAATCTTCGATCACCAGGATATTTCGGGCCCGGGCTATCTCCATGATCTCATCCATTCGACAGGGATTTCCCAGCATGTGCACGACCATGATCGCCCGGGTTTTGTCGGTGATTTTCCGCTCGACATCGGCCGGATCGAGAGTCAACGATTCATCGATTTCAGCAAGGGTAGGAATAGCCCGGGCCATGATGATGCTGGAGAGGGAGGCAATAAAGGTGTAGCCGGGTACGATCACCTCGTCTCCGGGACCGATCCCCAAAGCGGCAAGACCGGTCAACAGGGCACTGGTTCCACTGTTGACCGCAACGGCGTAGCGCACTCCGATAAGCTTGGCGAATTCTTGTTCCAGGGTGACGACTTTCTTTTTGAAGCGCGGATCGTCGGTCGCTCCGTAGCGGAACAGGTAGCCGGATTCGATGACTTCCATTAATTCCTTCTTTTCTTCTTCCCCGATCAGGTATGATCCTGGACCACCAAAACTTGCTCTGTTATCCATGATTTGGCCTCCTTCGTAACTGAAAGGTTATACCCGAAAAGTCACCTCAGGAAATTCCCAGTATCTCTAAAACCTGCTTTTTCATTTCTTCCTTCCGGCAAATTTTCCGGTGGCGAACCGGCTCGGTAGCAAGCTTTACGAGAGGGGTGGGTACAGAAAGGCCGGTTTCCCGGGAGAGAATGTCGATAAGTTCGAAATCATCGGCCTTGTAATCCCTTCCCAGAGCCTTCATTACCGATGCGGTAAATTTGAATGGACTGGCGGTGGAGACGATGACGGCCTTGGTTGGGTTCTGGGTCTTTTCCCGATATCCGGAGTAAACGGCATGACCGACGGCGGTATGGGGATCGATCAAATAACCGGAACTTTCATACACTTGTTTTATGCTTTGCGATGTCTCCTCCTCCGTTGCAAAGCCAGCGTAAAAATCAGAAAGTGCTTCTCGCATAATTGGCGAAATATCGAAACGTCCAGTAAGATTCAACCGGTCCATCATTTGCCTGACCGATGCCGAGTCATCATCGCTGGCATGATAGAGAAGGCGTTCCAGGTTGCCGGAGACCAGAATGTCCATAGAGGGAGACATGGTCATCACGAAGTCACGGTTCTTATCATAGGTCCCGCTCGTGAAAAAGTCAAAAAGCACCCGGTTTTCATTAGACGCACAGATCAGACGGTTTACTGGTAATCCCAATTGCTTGGCGTAATAGGCAGCCAGGATGTTTCCGAAGTTTCCGGTAGGCACAACGTAATCAATCGGTTCGTCCCGCTTGATCTCCCCGGAACGGAGGAGTTGGGTATAGGCAAAAAAATAATAAACGATCTGGGGGACAAGCCGTCCAATATTAATCGAATTGGCCGACGAAAACATATAGTTCGACTGGTACAACTTTGCCGACAAGGCGGGATCGGTAAAAATTGCTTTTACTCCCGCCTGGGCGTCGTCAAAGTTACCTTCGATGCCGATCACATAAGCGTTTTCTCCATGCTGAGTTACCATTTGTCTTTTTTGGATCTGAGTCACTCCATGCTCGGGGAAAAAAACGATGATTTTCGTTCCTTCCACCCCGGCAAATCCTTCCAAGGCGGCCTTGCCGGTATCCCCAGAGGTTGCCGTCAGGATGACGATCTCCCGGTCGGTTCCGGACATGCGCGCGGCCTGTTTCATAAGATGGGGCAGGATCGTCAGGGCCACATCTTTAAAAGCCAGCGTCGGTCCGTGAAAAAGCTCTAAATAATACACATCGTCTCGTTTCACCAGCGGGGCGATATGGGGAGTATCGAAGGTATTTAAATAGGCAAGGTCGATACAGGCTTTAAGGTCGGCATCAGAAAAATCGGTGAAATATTCGGCCATCACTACCAAAGCGATTTCCTGATAGGACTTGTTCACTATCTCGAGTGGATCGAGCGAATCGAGTGGAAGCGGATCGGGCACGTAGAGGCCCCCATCCGAAGCGATTCCAGAAAGGATCGCGCCGGCGGATGATTGTTTAGCGGACTTTCCACGAGTGCTGGTATAGAAAAGATTCGACATTGGACACTCCTTTTCGGTCTAATCCACATGAGTAGGAACAGAAACAGGAATGGTGGAGAATGGAACCTTTTCCAAAAAATAATCCATGAGGCGGTGTCCATCGGGTATCATCAAATCAGTTTCCAGGGCGGATTTTTCTGAATATCCTCTCCCCACAAAGTTCCTTTTTTCGTGACTCCGGAAGATCAAAAAAGGGACTGCGTCCCGGGTATGAGTTCTAACAGAAAGCGGTGTGGCGTGATCGGGAAGGAAGAGGATGCTGTAGACTTTCTTCTCCTGGTTCAGAGCATTCACAATAACCTCAACGACTTCTCTGTCGATCAGCTCAATCGACCTTACTTTTTTCGACAATTCATTCCGATGGCTGCATTCATCAGGAGCCTCAATATGAACAAAAACAAAATCGTTTTCTTGCTGCAGGCATTGCAAGGCCGCGGTCGCCAGCCCCCGGTAGTTGGTATGGAAATCCCCGGTTGCTCCCGGGACATTGATCGACTCAAGACCTGCACAGATTCCCAGGCCTTTGATCAAATCAACTTCGGAAATAACCGAACCTCTCACGCCATATTTCTCCGGAAAGCTCTGCAATGAAGGTTTCTTGCCCTCGCCCCAAATCCAGATGGAATTCGCCGGATACAAACCCTGATCTTCTCTTCTTCTGTTCAGGGGATGGTTCTGCAGCAAACCGCCGCTTCGTTGCATGATATCCAAGAATACCTCACTGTACTCCCCCTTGGGGAGGAAATCTCCAATGACTCGTCCCAGAATATCGTGAGGAGGCGTAAGGTCCCATGTGTCCGGCCCCCCGTTCCAGACCAAGAGATGACGATAACTCAACCCCGGATAAAAAGTGAACCCATCTCTTCCCAACTCCTGGTTAATAAGTTCGATCAGGGCCTTTCCTTCCTCGGTCGATATCTCCCCGGCACTGTGGTCGAGGATTGTTTTGTCCCGGTAATTTTTTTCTTCAGTCAGGGTGATCAGGTTCACTCGGAAGACGATATCCTCATCCTGAAGGTCAATCCCCATGCTGGCCGCCTCGAATGGTGAGCGGCCGCTGTAAAAAAGATGAGGATCATAGCCGAGAACCGATAGGTTGGCCACGTCACTCCCCGCCGGCAGATCGTCGGGAATGGTCTTCACCAGTCCCAATACGCCCCATTCGGCCAACGAATCGATACAGGGTGTATGCGCTTCTTCGAGGGGAGTCCGACCGTCCAGTTCCAGAATCGGATAATCGGCCATTCCATCTCCCAGGATCACGATATATTTCACTATTGTCACCTCTTTTCGAAACGATGCATTCGGTATGCCGCTTTTTACCACAACCAGAACATGATTAAGAATTACCATCCCGGCCGCCGCACATAAAACAAGTAACCTGAGCAGGACTACCCGGCAAACGGCCGGAAAAAGATCGATCGCTTCCGGGCGACTCAAGATCACCCTTTTTCCGGTTTCCCCGGGGTAGTCAGACGTATTCCGTCTCTTCGTGCACTTTATGGCAGGAAACAAGATGCATAGGAAACGCTTCCTTGAGTTCCGGTTGTTTCCGGGCACAAAAATCCTTGACATAGGGACAGCGGGTGTGAAACCGACATCCAGCCGGGGGATTTGCCGGGCTGGGAACGTCGCCTTCCAGGATGATCCGTTTCTTTTTGCGGAATGGGTCCATGACCGGGACCGCCGAAAGAAGCGTCTGGGAATAGGGATGCAGCGGATTCCGGTAAAAATCGTTTTTGGGCGCCTGTTCGACCAGCGATCCAAGATACATGACCCCCACCCGGTCCGACATATGTTTCACCACGCTCAGATCATGAGAAATAAAAAGGAAAGTCAAGCCGAAGGTCTTCTTCAATTCTTTCAACAAGTTGATGATTTGAGATTGAATGGATACATCAAGCGCTGATATTGGCTCATCAGCTACAATAAACCGAGGATTGAGAACCAATGCCCGGGCGATCACCACCCGTTGCCTCTGACCTCCGGAGAACTCGTGAGGATAGCGGTTGTAGTGGTAGGGAGCCAGACCGCATACTTCCAAAATAGATTCTGTTTTTTTCTTTCGTTCTTTCCCGTGGGCGATGCCGTGGACCTCCAACGCTTCACCGATCGCCTCACCAACGACCATGCGCGGGTTGAGGGAACTGTAAGGATCTTGAAAAATTATCTGGATTTCCTTACGCAGGGTCCGAAGTTGGTGTTTTCCCATGAGGAAGACATCCTGACCCTGAAAAAAAACAGTACCCGCAGTCGGTGTCAGCATCTTCAGGATGGTATGTCCAGTCGTCGTCTTTCCGCAGCCGGATTCACCGACCAGAGCATACGCTTCACCAGGGTAAATATCCAGATCGATCCCATCCACTGCCCGGATATATCCGATCACCCGGGAAAAGACCCCGGTGGTTATCGGAAAATACTTTTTCAGTCCCCGGACCTTAAGCATCGGTTCAGCGGTCGGCATGGGAATGATCCTTTATTCTATTGTAAAGCCAGCATCGGACCTTTCGACCGGATTCAACTTCGAAGACCCCGGGCATTTCTCTGCGACAAAGATCCATGGTGTGGGGACACCGGGGGTGGAAGGAACAGCCGGCGGGCATCGCCGTGGGATTAGGGACGGACCCCGGTATAAAATCGAGAATTTCTTTCTCGTCTTCAAGCGAAGGCTTTGAATTGATTAATCCTACGGTATACGGGTGGAGCGGTCTGCTGACCAAGGAAACGATGTCGGTGTCCTCCACCACTTTTCCGGCGTACATGACCACCACGTGTTCAGCCATCTCCGAGATCACTCCCAAATCGTGAGTGATAAAAATGATGGCGGTGTTGATTTGTTGCTTCAAATCTTTCATGAGTTCCAGAATTTGCGCCTGGATGGTCACATCAAGAGCCGTGGTCGGCTCGTCGGCGATTAACAGGCTGGGATTGCAGGATAAGGCCATAGCGATCATAGCCCTCTGGCGCATGCCCCCGCTGAGCTGGTGGGGATATTCATTGAGGACCTCAGCCGGTCGGGGGATACCGACCAAGCGGAGCATCTCCACCACTTTTTTCGCGGCCGCATTCTGTTCTAAACCCTGATGCAGCCGTATCACTTCAGCGACCTGGTCACCGATCGTATAGACCGGATTGAAGGAAATCATAGGCTCCTGAAAGATCATGGCGATTTCGTTCCCGCGAATCCGCCGCATCTCCGCTTCATTCAGGTCAAGAAGATTCTTTTCTTTAAAAAGAACCTCACCTCCTTCGATCCTGCCCGGCGGATAATACACCAGCCGCAGGATGCTCAGGGAAACCACGCTTTTTCCACAGCCCGATTCACCGACCAGCCCCATGACCTCACCGGGGCGCACTGTGAAGGAAACGCCGTCGACTGCCCGGATAACCGTATCTTCTAAATAAAAGGTCGTTTTTAAATCTTTTACCTGCAGGAGAAATTCCATCGGCCGGCCTTTATAGAAATTTTCTCGATTTCGGATCTAGAGCGTCGCGTAATCCGTCACCAAGCAGGTTAAACCCCAGGATCATAAAAAGAATCGCTAAGCCAGGATACGTAGTCAGGTGATGAGCAACCCGGATGTACTCCCGACCCCTGCTGAGCATGGCCCCCCATTCCGGATCGGGTGGTTGGGCTCCCAGCCCTAAAAATCCTAATCCCGCAGCCCAGAGAATAGCGGTGGCGAATTGAAAAGTTGATTGAACAATGATTGGTCCCAGGCAGTTGGGGAGAATGTGACGGATGATTATTCGGAAGTTGCCGATGCCCAACGCTTTCGCTGCGGAAACATACCCCTGTTTTTTCACCATAAGCACGGAACCCCGCACCATACGAGTATAAATAGGAATCGAAGCGATGCCGGTGGCGATCATCACATTTTCCACGCCGACCCCGAGAATTGTGACCACGACGATGGCCAGGAGGATTCCCGGAAAAGCGATCATAATGTCGACAATCCGTTGTATGAAAAGGTCGAATCTCCCGCCATAATATCCGGAGAGCGATCCGATGGGTATTCCAACTAGCATCCCGATACTGACCGAGATAAATCCAATAGCCAGGGATATGCGTGAACCATACAATATTCTGGCGAAGACATCTCTTCCCAGCTCATCCGTACCCAAGAAGTGTTCACGGGAAGGTGCATCTAAAACCCGTGAAAAATCAGGGGACGTAGGGCTGTATGGCGTCAATATCGGTGCCAGCAGGGCGCAGAGAAAAAAGAAGCTCAGGATGAATAAGCCGACTATGGCGATTCGGTTACGACGTATATTTCGCAAGATCTGGGCAAGCTCGCTGTCTCCCCGAAACCAGTTCTTTTTGATTTCCGTCTCAGCGAGCTGCATGGCTCAATCGACCTCCTGAGTTCCGTAGTTGATCCTGGGATCAAGGAAGGCGTAAATCACGTCGACCACTAAGTTGATCAAGACAAAGGACACGGCTATGAGGAGTACCGCGCCTTGGACGAGGGGATAATCCCTGGTTAGGATCGAATCGACCATCAAGCGCCCGATTCCCGGCCAGGAGAACACTGTTTCGGTTAATACGGCCCCCCCCAGAAGAGTCCCGAACTGCAACCCCATGACCGTAACCACAGGGATGAGCGCGTTTTTCAAAGCGTGTTTATAGATGACGACTCGTTCGTTCAGCCCCTTGGAACGAGCCGTGGTGATATACTCCTGACTCAGAACTTCGAGCATGCTCGATCGGGTAATTCGGGCGATAAGGGCGGCGGTGGCCAGGCCGAGGGTCAGTGCCGGTAAAATGAGGTGGGCCCAGGTACCCATCCCTCCCGAGGGCAACCAGCCCAAGCGTACCGAGAAGAAAATTTGAAACATCGCCCCCAGCCAAAAGACCGGAGCGGCGACTCCGATCAGCGCACCGATCATGCTGACGTTATCGAAAAGCGAGTATCGCTTGGTTGCCGAGATAATTCCGGCTCCAACACCGACGAGAGTGGCGATTACCATTGCAGCAACAGCTAATTGTACGGTGTTCGGAAAGCGTTCACGGAGTTCGGTTGTTACTGGTCTGCGTGTAAACGTCGATCTTCCCAGATCGCCCCGCAGTAGGTTCCGCATATAAACAAAGTACTGTATGTGCAGAGCTTGATCCAGCAGAAGATCTCTCCGGACCTGTTCGATGTATTCCGGTGACGCATGAACTCCGGCGATAGCTCTGGCCGGATCACCGGGAATAAAACGGATAATGGAAAAAACCAGGATCGACACTCCGATTAAGACCGGAATAGTCAGCAAAAGCCTCCTTATAATATAACTATACATCTCATTAGCTCCCTGATCATTTTCGTAACAAAAGGGACAGGGCGGCCACGGGTGCAAATGCCCCCCCACCGACCCTGTCCCTTGAGTCATAGGCGCTTTATGCGTTTTGCCTCATTACCGGATACTTACTCGATCCAGGCATCCCAAGCCAGAATGTTTTCCAGAGGATGATGGATTAACCCTTTGACATTGGACCGGACTGCGTTAACCTGTCCTTCGTTGTAAAGGAAAAGCCAAGGAGCATCGTTCCAGATCAGCTCAATGGCCTGGGCATAGAGTTGCTCGCGTACTCCTCGGTCGGGAGTGATCCGCGCCTCATCAAGAAGGGCATCCACTTCTGCGTTAGCATAATAAGAGACGTTATTCCGGGGTGGCCACTGGCTGGAATGGAAAAGAGCGTATAGGCCATAGTCAGCATCCAGGGTTACCGTTCCCCACCCGAGCATATACATATCGTGTTCGGCCTGTTCTGGAGGGACGATGACTGTAGCCAGATAGGTACCCCAGTCATAGGTCGTCAATCGGGCGGTGATACCTACTTCCTGGAGCATAGCCTGGACTGCTTCAGTAACCGTGGCATCCTGGGGGTACCGGCCGGTCGGGTGGAAGAGTTCGATTTCAAAACCGTCGGGATAGCCGGCTTCGGCCAGCAACGCTCTTGCCTTTTCCGGATCGTATTCATACGGTCCGACTGTGTGATAACCAAAAATCACTGGGACGATTGGTGCTGAGGAAGGTTCGCCGACACCCTGGAAAATAGCTTCGATAAGCACGTCTTTATTCACTGCGTGGTTGATAGCCCTTCTCACTCTCACATCCTGAAATATTTCACGTTCCAGGTTGAAGCCGATGTAAATCAGCCGCACACTTGTTTGACGGACGATATCGATATCGGGATCCTCATCAAGGCGGACGATATCCGTCGGCGGAACGGCCATGATAGCGTGGACCTCTCCGGTTTCCAGCATGATGACCCGGGACCCTGCTTCGGGAACAAACTTGAAAGTTACGGTATCGAGCTTAGGGGCTCCATCCCAATAATCCTCGTTCCGCCTCATCGTGATCTGTTCGCCGCGGTCCCAGGAAACAAATTTAAATGGCCCGGTACCCACCGGAGCCTGGGCGAATTCACCCTCCGGCAGAGCTTCCAAAGAGGCTGGACTGTGCATGCCGATAAAGGAATGCGACAGATGAGAAGCAATCGGAGCAAAGGGTTTTTTCAGATGTACTTGAATTGTGTATTCATCAACGACTTCCACCGAGGAAACTTCGCCGAGCAGGAAGGAAAAAATAGCTGCCTTGGCAGGATCTTCAACCCCCATAAAGCGGTCCAGGTTATACTTCACCGCTTCGGCATTGAAGGGAGTTCCGTCATGGAACCTGACCCCTTCCCGCAGATTGATTAACCAGGACATATCGTCCTCCGCCGGCTCCCAGGAAACCGCCAGAGCAGGTTGAAGCGTACCGTCCACATCCAGGTAAATCAATGTCTCCACCATATGTTCGGCAATCGTCGCCGCCGGTGCGGACATCATCTTCAGCGGATCCAAATTTTCCGGCTCGGCCCCAATAGCGATCACCATATCCTGAGATACGGCAAAAGCACCTTGCGCGAAAAGCAACGAAGCGAGAACCAGAATCATTGCAATGACAATCATCTTTATACGCATGCCTGACATAGTAGAAACCTCCTCAGATATTCAAATTTCATTCTCCGCCTACTAACACCTGAATATTACCTATTAAACAGTATTTCCTCACCTCCTCCCCTCTCTTCTGATCTATTCTCACAATCTCTTCTCCGAATAGAAACCCAACCTATTTTCCCTTTAGAAAATTTTCTTTCCCCTTGGGGAGGAAATTTCATCTTGTTTTCTGACATCGTACGCGAAAAATACAGCACCGGTTGCCAACTTAAATGCTCAACTTGAATTATCTGGAAAAAACGCACCCCTGTCAATCCCGCGAATTGCCTCATCAATTATCTTAAGGAAATTCAATCGTTGCCTCACCAAAAATTCTAAAGATACTTTATCATGCCTTCCAGAGTCTGATCGAGGGAAGGTGTGATGAGAGGTGAGGCATGGCATATCAGAAGGCCGGTAAAAAAGAGAAAACGATGTTAGATGAATTCATCCGACTCACCGGGTACCAGCGGGCCTCTGCCGGTTCTGTGCTCAACGCTGGGGGATGTGAAGGACGACCCTCCCCGGCTTTCTGGCAGTGGAGACCGGGTGGCTCCTGACGGGGGAAGCCCCCGGGAGACTTCTGTCAGATCCTGGACATTACGAGGATTAAACATGAATTATCGAATGGGCTGACTTGAAATGTACGTATTCACCCGGGATTCTTCCCTGACATGCACGATTTACCCTCCCCGAGCGGTGGTTCGCCGTTCTCTGAGCGGCCCTCCCTGCCACGGCCATCGTCCCTCGATCTCCATGGACAAGATGACACCCAGAAAGGTCCGGATACCTACAATCATGGCTAAGATGAGAACGCTGTAGTAGGTTGGCTGAACGGCTACGGTTCGGATGAGGTCTCCAGCAACCAGGAACTCCAGACCCAAAATTATCGAGCGGCCAATTCCGTGCCGATATGGGATATAGAGATCTTTGAAAGAACTGCCTTTCCGGAGCCGGGATATAAAATCGGCGCTAACGGCTACTCCCCCTCCCACCATGACTGCGATCCCCAAAATATCGATGGCCAGACCTATATGATCTACGATTTCGATGATGTTCATATCTCCCAATCCCCCAAGCAAGTTTTTTACTTATTGTATCGGAGAAGCTAAGAATAGTCAGTCTTTCTCGGTAGACTGCCGATCAGTTCTTTCTCAGTAGTATTTTTACAGCCCGATGTATGCCGCCTACGGAAAAATCGTCAACACCTCCAAGCCTTCTTTCTCTAAGGAAAGACCGGCCGCTTCCCGCTTAAATGATGTCACGATGTAACAATTTGACAAGTGATTATTCATTCTGTCATGATCATGCCGAGACGGATTAAGCCTGTCAACATGCCGAATTGCCTCATTCTGCGCTCGTCTATGAGTTTTTGAGGAATATTTATAGGATGATGGAGATGACTATGCTACCGATCGAACTGACCGCCACCACCACCTTCGGGCTCGAAGCTATCGTAAAACGGGAGCTGCAGAATTTGGGATACCGGGTCGACGAAGTTTCCGATGGCAAAGTCACTATTACAGCCCGCAAAGAAGATATTCCCCGCACCAACCTGTGGATCCGATCAGCCGACCGGATCCTCTTAAATATGGGTTCGTTTCCCGTCCGGACTTTCGATGAGCTGTTTGAAGGAACCCGGGCCCTTCCCTGGGACGAATGGATCAGTAGAGATGGTTCCTTTCCGGTCAGCGGAAAATCCTCCAAATCCGTCCTTTCCAGTGTTCCCGCCTGCCAGGGAATCGTCAAGAAAGCCATTGTCGAGAAAATGAAAGCCAATTACCATGTGGAGCGTTTCCCGGAATCGGGGCCGTCTTTCCCCGTCCAAGTCTCCCTCCTTAACGACATTGCCAACTTGACGATCGATACCAGCGGAATTGCGCTCCATAAACGAGGTTACCGGAACAAGGCAGTGGAGGCCCCCTTGAAGGAAACCCTGGCCGCGGCCATGGTTCAGCTCAGTTTCTGGAACGCTGACCGACTCCTTGTCGATCCCTTTTGTGGATCCGGGACCATCCTCATCGAGGCCGCCTTGATCGGCCACAATATCCCGCCTGGTCTCCATCGCACTTTTGCTTCCGAACGCTGGCCGGCGGTGCCCGGATGTTTTTGGCAAAGTGTCCGTGAGGAGGCGGAGGGGTTGATCAACCGGTCAAGCAAGCTCGTCATTCACGGCTTTGATATCGACCAGCGGGCGGTTGGAATCTCACGTGAAAACGCTCGAAAAGCCGGGGTCATGGATGCAGTGCACTTTTCGGTCCGACCTTTGGAAAAAACTGATCTTGCCCAGCGGTATGGTGTCGTTATCACCAATCCACCTTACGGAGAACGAACCGGCAAACGGGAAACAGTCCAGCACCTCTGCCGGGAAATAGGAAGGATCTTCCGAAGCGACCCGACCTGGTCGGTCTATGTCCTCAGTCCGGAAAACGATTTCGAACGATTGTATGGAAAGAAGGCGGACCGGAAACGAAAACTCTTCAATGGAACCATTCAAGTGAATTACTTTCAATTTTACGGGGAGCGGCCGCCCCGGGGACATTGAACTGTCATTAAGGAATGTGAAGCTCCCTGAGCGTTCTACCCTTGCGAGGGCAGAATAAAAAAGAAGCTATTGGACTTGACATAAGTCGGGGTTAACATTTGAAGAAGTTCAACGCAAAGGCGCGAAGTTCATAAAACAGCTTGTAATCTCGACGTACTGGATGGTCAGTGTGTCTGTTCCAAATACCGAGCGTCCATCCTCGTTGTACATGGCCCTTAGTTCATCAGTTGCCGCAACGCCTCACGAATGGCTGCGCCGCCACCGAACACAAGAAAGACAAAGTAGATGAGCGTAGCCAGGTTCAGAAGATGCCCATAAAGGACGCAAAGACCGTCGCGCTGCAAAAGGCCGATGGAGAAAAATAATAGAGCGAGGGCAGGTAAAGTATTGCTGAAGGGGATCAGTCCAGACGGTAGCATGAGCAGGACTGCTCCGGCAATGAAAGCGCAGCTGTTCACAATCTGCGCCAGCCGCGTGTAGACAAGCCAGTTCAGGCGATGAGGGCGACTTATACGCTCCAGTACATGGAGCCATGTGCCTCCCCGGCTAAATGCTGCCCTTAGTTTGTCGGCTGACAGGATGCGCTGTGCGATACGTTTCGGTAACCACACGTTGCGGTCGAAGAGAAGACTGATACCGATGAGCAGGATCGCGGCTCCAAAGACGGTGCTGACACCCGGAATCGAGATGGGCACCATAAAGACAATCGTAAGGAAAGCTGCCAGAACCAGTAAGCCGTCCTGTCCGACCAGGTCGCGAATCGCGGCTAACGTCACACCTGTTGGTGGCAAATTGCCAATCAGGACCTTGAGTTTCTCCCCAAGGGTGTCTGTCCGCCCTTCGGTCTGCTGGGATTCGATCAACAACACGGGTCACACCTCACGCGACTCATCACATCCACTCGCACCCGGCTTCTTGTGCGGGAATGTAGTATCGGCATACCAACTCAGCGATGATTGTTTCCCCCGTCTGAAGGCATTCCACCGCCTGTCCAACTATCATGCTCTTAGACGTTCATTCTATCTTTACCGGCAACGTCCACGCAACTGATGAGTAAATTGTAACAAAACCCACATATAAATCAAGCGTGGATTATAATTCAGATTATGGATAACGCGCCCTGATGTTCGCAATCTCAGATCTTGCAAATCAGAACTTGCCAAGGGCAAAGTCTCGCCTTTTCAAAGCCAGGAGGACTTCTTTCCAGGATTGTGCACTTTCCCGGTAGCCGTCTTCCCGGCTCAAAAGTTCTTTTTGCCCGTCTCAGGTAGCCCCGCTACTCACCAACCCACCGGTCTTCTTTTCCAAGTCGGGCGTTCAGGCCTGCCTGCCGGCAGGCAGGTACACCCCGTCCCCCTACCAGGAGACGTAACGTTTCCGGGAAAGATCTCTTTTTCTCCAGGCGGTGAACTCCTCTTCCAGCGGGCCCTCAGCCGGCCATCGTCTGGGGGGAAAGGCCTTTCCCCCATCCTTTCTCCAATTCCGCCACCCGGGTAGCGTGGTGTGGGACTATAAACTCCTCCCCTGCCGCTTCCCGGCTATGACCAGCAGTCTGCGGGCTTCTCTTCCCGGAGGAGTTCGCTCAGATTTGGCTATACCCAAGTTTTGAGGGTAACTCTATTTCCGGTTCATTCACTCCACCCGGCGCACCACGAAGAACTCATAGGCGTAGTAGTCCGAGTGCCTCTTATGCATCTCGGGCTCCTGCGCGAGCTGATCAAGCACGGCGAGCGCTTCGCCGTCGCCCGCGTATCTGCCGCGGAGTTCCTCGATGCGGCTTTGCATCGGCGTGTAAAAATCATCCCACCACGCCTCGTCCGGCAGGGTGAAGTGGCTTATGAGCGAGAAACCGCAGCTCTCGATCGCCGCCAGGACGTCGGGGACTCGGCCCATGGTCGGGTAGTCCAAGTCGAAGCTCGCTTTGACCTCGGGCGGCGGGTTCTCTTTGCGCCAGACCGCGTCGGTGAAGGCGAGGTAGCCACCGGGACGCAACAGCTTGTGGCAGACACGCAGGGCGTTCTCGATGCCGATATTGTAGAGCGCCCCCTCGGACCAGACGAGGTCGAAGCTCGCAGGCGATAGCCCAAGGTTGGCCATGTCGCCGACCACCAGCGAAACTCGTTTCGTGAGCCCAAGCTCGGCGACCGCCGCGCGCAATCGCTCGATACTCGGAACGTGGCTGTCCACGGCAACGATGGTTCCTGATGTGAGTCCGGCGAGATGGAGGGTCTGCCCGCCGACGCCGCATCCCAGATCAAGCACCACGGGCGCAGGCGGCAGATCGCGACACAGGGCGAGCGCCTTGACAGCACAGGTGCGGTTGCCCGGACCTTGTCGGGGCAGCGCCTCGAATACCTCGAAAAAGATCGGCCAGAAGCGCGGCGGGGGTCCGTTCATGTCAGGCCCTTCCGTCGGCGACAGGTCGCAGCCCGAGGAACACCTCGTGTCCGGTGTCGCTGTAACTACCGGAAGCAATCGTGCTCTGACCGCTTCCCTGATTCTTTTTACCATTTCAAATGCGGCCCGGGCTTCGCCTTCGTCAATCGGTTCCCAGTTGCCGGGATAACGCGCTTCGATCGAGTAGCGATTGAGTGGCTGCACATTCTCCACACGAAGAGGTAATGGCTCCGTTTTTTGCAGCAAGTTGAAAAGCACGACCAGGTCATGAGTTCTTGGAAACTCCACGCCCCGCCAAATCAAAACTGCCTTCAGATATTTTTCCGCGCATTGCTGGCAGTGATAAGCCACCGTGTCGAAAGGACAGTTTTCCTCCAGGGTCAAGACGTATTCGGCATTGCGAAAATCATTTTCCGCCTTATTAACCCATCGCTGAATTTCGGCCTTAATCTCAGGCGGCGCGTTCATAGATCACCTTTCCTTCCCGGTCGGCCTGTCGTACCATCGTACCGATAATGTTTTTCTGTTGTTCGTATTGTTCGGGTGTCAATACGATAAAATCCATTGGAACGATCCGGTCTGCCATCAGCAGATCAATTTCATTTGCCTTCTGCCTGGTGGAGCCCTTCACTTCCATGACGACAAGAATGTCAAGGTCGCTGTCCGGTCCGGGTTTGTCTCCGGCATAAGACCCGAAAAGAATAATGCGTTGGGGCTGGAATCTGGAAACAATTCGATGCTTCACTTCATCGAGAACTTTTTGGATTTCGTTGTGCATAAATTACCTCTTATCGGATAATTGAAATCATCTCGCCTTTGCCCACCACTTCCGCATCCTTCATTCCGCGTTCATCCTTCCCTAATCTCCCACAGATGGTTTTCAGCAATCAGATTCGTGGGCAGTGTGTAGTCGCCCTCGTCCATTTCATGAAACATGATGATGCGGCCGTGCGATCTCCGGCCGGGCAAGAGGAGCAAAACCCGGTCCTCGTCCGCCGCCATGGTTCGTAGCAGGTTCAGCTTGATGTGATAGGCAAAGAGCATCTCCGGATTGGATAAGACGAGGGGGATACCCTTGCCTAAGATTCGTGCGCAGGAACCGCTCGAATGCCCTGGCCACGTGAGCAGCCGTTGGTTCGGGCCGCTTGGCTTCGTTTTCAGCAAGCTGTTTAAACTCGTCATCTGGGATGGCGTCAAGGATGCCCCGGTTTATATTGACGGGTTTTGGGAATGGATCGCCGTCGGTGGTCTTGACGTCGACACCTGGTGTCCAACGTTATCGTTTCCCGGCCAGCTTCCGTGCCCGTCGATCAGGTTGGCGCCGACGTCGGCACCCGCCGCCCTTCCAAACCCTTGCTGGCACAGCGTTTTTACACCGCCATGCGAGCATGTGATCAACGCCACGGTGCCAAGCCCATTGAAGGGGAAGACACGTACCGTGGCGTTCTCGCCTCCTGTAGAGGCAACTTAAAGATATACCGCCAAACGCTCAAAAAGTCAAACAACAACGATGCCGCTGTCCTGCTCGGGAAGGGGTTGCCCGATAACCGTGGCCGCTTCGCGGG
>DATIKP010000018.1 GCA_035477455.1 Atribacteraceae bacterium | reverse complement strand
CAGATCCGGGAGACCCATTCGATAGCAGCCGGCCTCGATTATCCCGGGGTAGGCCCGGAGCACAGCCAATTCCTGGACAGCGGCCGGGTGGAGTACCTGGCAGTCACCGACCAAGAAGCCCTTGCGGCGTTTAGCCGCCTTGCGGAATGGGAGGGCATCATTCCCGCTCTTGAGAGTGCCCACGCCGTAGCCCAGGCTATCCGGATGGCGCCAAGTATGAATGGTGAGTCGGTTCTAATCCTCTGTCTGTCGGGGCGGGGGGATAAGGACGTAGAGGAAGTGAGGAGACAGACCAATGAACCGTGACTGGAATAGCTTAGCGCTTACCGGAAAAAAGCTCTTTTTCCCCTACCTGACTTATGGATTTCCGGACGAAGCGACCTTTTTCCGGTGCCTGAATATCTGTATCGAACAAGGTGTCGATGCCGTGGAGGTGGGAATTCCGTACTCTGACCCGGTCGCGGACGGTCCGGTGATCCAGGCCTCATCCCAGGCCGCCCTGGAGCAGGGCGTCACCCCGCAACGCGTCACCGAGACCTTTTCCAGGCAACGCTTTGCAGTTCCCCTGATCGCCATGACCTATGGAAACATTGTCTACCGCTACGGAGCCAGGCGATTTATCGACGAGTTCTCCGGAGCCGGATTTTCCGGCCTCATCGTCGCCGATTTTCCCTTGGAAGCCCGCTCTTATCTTCCCGAAACCGGGGGAAATTTTTTCATCCCGCTCCTGGTGGCCACCACCACCGGGGAACAGCGCCTGGCTTTGATCGCCCGGAAAAGCGAAGGATTCATTTATTGTGTATCGGGGAAAGGAACCACCGGCAACACAAAACCCGAGTTCACGAAAGCCCATGGGCTGGTTTACCGCATCCGCCGCCTGACCGCTACCCCGGTTCTTCTGGGGTTCGGCATCGACAGCCCGGACAGAGCCGGGGAGGCGGCTCGGATTGCCGATGGAGCGATCGTGGGTAGCGCGCTTATCGCCTTTATCGGAGAGCATCACCGGGACAGTGCGTTTGACAGTGATTTTTCCGCGCTCATCCGCGCCTACCGTCAGGCGATCGACGCAGCCTGACGAGTCTTTGAGCGGGGGGGAATGGAGAACACCGCTTCGGAAAAAAAGAGGGGTATCTCGCGGGAGAGGTCTCGTCATAGCCGGGGGGGATCGCTTATAATGGGTGGAAATGAAAAATCGATTCGTCGCCGTCTTCTACGATAACCAACTGCTTTTCTGGCTCCTGGTGGTGGGCAATATCCTGAGTGCTTGGTATGGCTATACCGTGTTCTATGGTGAACAGCTCCTGGCTACCCCCTGGTACCTGTGGATATTCATTCCCGATTGCCCCCTCTTCTCGACCTTATTCGTCATTGCTTTTATCCTGGTGAAGAAAAAGATCTACCCTGAGTTCCTTTTGATCCTGGTCATCGCCAACAGCATCAAATACGCCTTATGGACCGTGACCACCATTCCCCTCTACAGCGAGCTTTATCTGAACCCCCTGTATCCGGCCGTGCGCAATACCAACCTGGCTTTGATTGGCTTACACGTCATCATGGGAGTACAGTCTCTTTTGCTTTATCCCTTCATCAGGCGCTGGCACGCCGGTCATCTCATTGCTGTCACAGTATGGCTGTACGTCAACGATCTCCTGGACTATGGCTTCAATCTCTACCCCAACGGCCATCGCCTGCTCTTGTCCTATCCCTATGGATACCTGCCGGGTTTGGCCATCGATCAGCGTTTATATATCATTTTGACTCATAACCTGGTGGTCAACACCGCGTTTCTCCTCTTTTTCTGGTGGATATGGAAAAAACAGAGAAACCTCAAAACTTCCCTGGATTCAGATTCAGGACCCGAGATGGAAAGACCGACTTCTGGATTCTCCTTCCTGAATTTCATCCACACATCGACGAGGGATTGATCATGCCCAGGCGTACGGAAGTTCGCTTCACCGTGGAACGGTACAATACCCTGTACTATTGGTGGAGGGCAAAAAACCCTCTCTTGGTGATCCTGAACTTTTTGGTCGTTTTCATTTTTCGCTACTCGCCTTCCCTGGGCCTCAAACGCTTCTTATACCGGGCCATTGGCGCGAAACTGGATAAGGGAGTGGCGCTGGCGTTGTCTGTGGTGTTCGATGTGTTTTTTCCGGAACTGATCGAGATCGGGGAAAACACGATCCTCGGCTATAACACCACTGTCCTCACCCACGAGTTTCTCATCCGGGAATTCCGGACCGGCAAGGTCAAAATCGGGCGCAATGTCCTTGTCGGGGCCTACTGCCTGATCCTGGCCGGGGTGGAAATCGGGGACAATGCGACGGTGGCCGCCTTTTCCCTGGTCAACGAGGACATTCCCGCCAATTGTGTCGCGGCGGGGGTTCCCGCGCGGGTGATTCGCTGGAAAGATGAGTAGGTCAAAACGGTCTGAGCCGCCCTTCCTCCGTTTTGATCGTTTGACCGGCGACCCCCGGCTGACCCACTTCTTCACCGTCCGTTCCAACCCTTATGATCTGATTGATCCGGGGGAGCGGCAAGCCTTCCTTCACACATTCTACGGTGGAAACTACGAAATTGTGGTCCCCCGCCAAGTCCACGGAGATCAGATCGCGGTCGTATCCGGCCCCTTGGTAAGCGCTCCGGAAGCGGATGCCTTGGTCACCGCCTGGCCCGGCTTGTTCATCGGTATTCTGGTGGCTGACTGTTTTCCGATTCTACTGTTTGATCCGCATCATTTGGTGCTTGCGGTGGTCCACGCCGGCTGGCGGGGGGTCGCGGCGAACATCCAGGGAAAAACCGTGGAATTCTTGCGTACTCGATTTGCGTCGCAGCCCTCCGGCATTACCGCAGTCATCGGCCCAGGGATCGGGCCGTGCTGCTTTCAGGTTGGGGAGGAGGTGGTGCATATTTTTCATAAACACGGCGGGTTTCAAGCCGATTGGTTGGTTAAGCGGGAAGGAAAGTTTTTTTTGAACTTGCGCTTTGTCATCGTAACTGACCTCATCCGCCAGGGTGTACCAGCCGAGTCCATCGAGACCGTTTTACTCTGTACGGCTTGCCGCAGGGACCTTTTCCACTCCTACCGGCGGGACGGACCGGGGGCGGGAAGGATGCTCCTGGGGGCGGCGCTTTGCCCGGACGTTCCCTTGCCTTAAGCCGGGCATTTCGCTATGCTTAGCACTTAGAGCCATTCCAAAAAAGGGAAGTGAGACAAGTGGGACCCGATGCCTTTCCCCGTCATCTCTTGATTGAAATCATCGATTCACAACTCCTCAATGATGCGGCCCTGATGGAAAACTTCCTGCGAGATGTGGCCTGTACTTACGGCGGGGACATCCTCGGCCTCAAGGTCCACCAGTTTGAACCTTACGGCCTGAGCGCTCTCATGATTATGCCCGAATCGCACGTCGCGGTGCATACCTGGCCG
>DATIKP010000017.1 GCA_035477455.1 Atribacteraceae bacterium | reverse complement strand
AGTAACACCCGGGTGGGGAGATGATCCTTTTGCCGGTACTGGATGACCGTCGCCCCCCCCTCCGCCACCTCTCGGACTACTGCGGACAATGCTCTTCCGGCTAAAAGCTTCCGATCGGTAATCACATAGAGATCATAATTCATACACTTCTCTCCACGATCCGCAGTTGTTCCATCCAGGGCGTTTCGGCCAGGGAAAACAACCAGTCAAACAGGGCGGTGTGAAAACTCCCCGGGCCGCTTATATGTACAGCCGAACGCTCGGCGGCCACGCCCAGATATCCGAGCGCGGCGCAAGCGGCCAGGAGCGGTTCCCGTTCCACGGCGACGCAGGCTCCACACAGGGAAGTGGCCAAACAACCCATCCCGGTGAGCCGGGTCAATAATTCATGACCGTTGCTTATCGCCAGGATTCTTTCCTTGTCGGCAATATAGTCGGTCTGTCCGGTCACCGCAACGACACAATTGTACCGGAGACTCCCCCGGCGAGACAACCGGGCGGCGTCCACCCCGGCTAAGACCGATTCCACCCCGCGCACCTCCGAAGGTTCCCCCAAAAGAGCGGCCGTCTCCCCGGCATTGGCACGGATCACCGCAACCTGTACATAGCTGAGAAACTGGAGCGCTGCCTCAGTCCGAAATCCGGTCGCCCCCGCTCCTACCGGGTCGAATACCACCGGGATATTGAGTTGATTGGCCTTTCGCCCGGCCAGAATCGCGCTTTCTATGACATCCTTGTTCAATGTTCCGAAATTGACCACCAGGGATTGAGCCTGGGCAACCATCTCCTCCACTTCTTCGACCGCCTGGGCCATGACCGGCAACGCCCCCACCGCCAGCATGGCATTGGCATTGTCGTTGGCCACAACGATGTTGGTGATATGGTGAATCAAGGGACGCTCTTTTTGGATCCGATCGAACACGCTCCGGCAGCGCCTGGAAAATTCATTATCGGTAGATGGGTCAGTGGGTAGATGGGTCAGTGGGTTCGGTCTTTCCATGGGTTCTCCTGTCCGTTATTTTCCTCGAGGTTATTCATGGTGATCCCGGAGATTCCTGTTCTCCGAGGGAAAACCGGCTCACTTTCCGTAGGGCACGGACCAGTAAAAATCCGATCAGGCACCCCGGGATACTGCTGGCCAAAAAAGCGCTCTGAAAAAAAGCCAGCGTCCCGGTCAAACCCAAATACGGCGCAACAACGAGGGCGCTGAGCGTCGCTCCAATCGGTCCGGTACCCAACGGTTCGATAAATGCCACCCAATCTTTTTTCAAATACCGGTACGCCAGTCCGACCATGATAACCCCCGGAATCCCGCCCGGCAGAGAGAAAATTGTTCCCGTACCAAGCGACATGCGGATCAATCCGGCCAATAAGGCCGCCACCGTCCCGTACCAGGGACCGATCAGGATCCCTGCCAGCACGTTGATCGCGTGTTGAAAGGGAAAAACGCGGGCCGGTCCAGCGGGAAAACTAAGCCCGGACAAAAGAACTGCTCCGGCCGTGAACAACGCCGTATAGGACAGGTGCTTCAATGACTGGTGAATCATTCCGTACACCTCCAGATTGATCCCGGGATCCTTCACATATTCGGGGAACGTCTCCATAAAAAAAGCCGCATCCCGACCGGGGAGGCGGCTTCAAGACAGAATTTGGCCCATCTCCCTCCGCTGGCATTAACCAGTTCAGGTTCGATGGGTCGAGAGTCTGCGCTCTCCTCTCAGCCCCGCACCGGGAGCTCCCCAGGGAAAAGTAGTATAAATACTATTGCTTATTATACCACACCAGTCAACAGTGACAAGTCGGATATTGACCTTCTCGCACTTCACCCAAACACCCGGCGGGCGTACTCTGTAGCGACTGTTCGGTACTGTCTATAGAGAGATGGGATGTTCAGGGTAGGATTCAGGCAGGAAACGATCGGTATTCCGATCACTTCCGGGGCCAGTTCGTCCATGATGTGGCGGAAGTCATCAATCGATCCGTATTCGTCATTGTCGTCCATGAAGAAATAGACGACCCTGCCAGACAAATGGCGGCGGAAGCGGGGAAGATCATTCTTCGAATAGCGGTAGGAAACGTTGAGTCCCCGCAGGTCGTTCATTGCGGCGTAGTTTTCCGTACAGGGATTCGGTCCGCAGTTATGGAGCAAACCGCCTCCGTACGTTTCGAGGATTCGCTCCAGATAAGTCCGTTCGATCAAGTCGAAGTACCGGCCGGAATACATGGCGCTCAGGTCGGAACTGACGTGACCCTTCACCGGACACCAGTACCAGAAATAATCAAGAGAGGTGAACCGTTCCACGGTACCTGCCCGTTTTACCGCCAGGTCAGTAAAATCGCAGATGGCCCCGGTAATGGTTTCCAGGAGTCCGAAAAGCAAGGGATTTTCATCAAGAAGCAGTTCGAAAAGAAGCTTACTCCCCAAAAGATCCATCGCCACTCCCATTGGGCCGTTGAGATCCATCCCCGAGACATATACCCGCTCATCGGTTTCCTCAATAAACGCATTCAACCGGAGCAAATATTCAGCGGCCAGTCCCCGGGTAAAGTTCGGGGTCAATCCTTCCCCCAGGCGCAATTCCAACTCCTGAGGGGTTGTTATTACCGGTTTGATGATCCCCGGGGTCTGGCCCGGATCGTCCCCCAGGAAGATTTCTCCGCCGAAAGATTCAGCAAGTCCTACACAACCAACATCGATAAAAGCGGTCGGGATGTAATCGTCGGGGATCATCTCTAAGGATTGCCTAATAGAATACATGCGGTTGCGCCGCTGAATTTGCCCGTTTTCGAATTCTTCCCGGTACGTTTTCGGCCAGGGAAGCCAGTCTACCGAGAAAAGGACGGGAATGTGGTCAACCGAGTGATAGGCCCAGGTCCGGGTGACAACTTCCTTGCGAGCCTCGATCAGGTCTTTTTTCTGTTCGATTTGTTCGCACAGTTCATCCTTTAAAGACACCGACGATCAACCCCTCAATCAGGTATTTTTGAAGAACAAATATCTTAGCATTTTTCCATATTTCACGATAAGTATATTCTTGACATCCAACTTTATTTATTTATAATAAAAACAAACTTAGCAAATGTATGGATTTGATGGGTTTGAGATTATGAGAGTCGGTTCTCAAGATCATCGAACTGGCAAACATTATCTGTCGGAGTATAATTTAGCCATCTGGAGAACATCGATCAAGAGGGGGAAATCTGCATGGCTGAGAAACTGCGAGTGCTGGCCGTTGGCGCCCATCCCGATGATCTCGAGTTGTGTTGTGCAGGGACGCTGGCCCGATTCGCCCAGGAGGGACACCATGTCACTATGTGCTACGTGTGCCGGGGAGACGCGGCATCCCATGAGCTGGCTCCGGAGGAGATAGCCCGCATCAGGTCGGAAGAAGCCTGCCGTTCGGCCGAGATCATCGGAGCAGAATTGATTGCCGGTCTTGGGCTGGGGGATGGGGAAGTATATGTTCAACAAGAGAACACGATGAAATTCCTCGATCTCATTCGACGGACCAGACCTGACCTGGTGATCACTCATAACCTGGAAGATTACCTGCAGGATCACTACAATACCGCCCGGCTGGTTTTTGAGGCCAGCCTCTTCTCCACCACCGAGAATATCCGCTCGAACTATCCCGCCCACCCAGTGGTTCCGTCCATTTACCATATGCAGACTTATACCGGAGTCAATTTCTGCCCGGAAGAGTATGTGGACATCACCGAAACTTTCGAGATCAAGTCGCGTATGCTCTCCTGCCATAAAAGCCAAGTCGAGTTCATGATCAAGCACTTCGGGGACGATATGCTGGAAGCCATCTCCGTCGAAGGCCGTTTTTGGGGACGGCAGGCCGGTGTCCGCTACGCCGAGGGATTCGTCCCTCACCGTTCCTATCCGAGAATCAAGACGAGAAGGCTATTACCCTGATAGGAGGGGTAAGTAGTGAGTAAGGAGGTGATGAAGCATTCGTGAACCGGTGTTTCTGAAGATGGATTAATGTCGATCAGAAAGGTGGAGGCATGCTCATGAGGAAAAACAAAACCTTGTTGTTTTTGGTGGTGTTTTTGTTGGGTGTTGGATGGTTGGCTCTTTCTGTTGCCCAAGCGAATGTAACGATCAGCCTGTGGAAAGCGTCGCATGGAGCGGACCTCGAGGTAATGCCAGGCATTTTACAGGCCTTTGAGGAAGCTAACCCGGGTATTAAGGTCGATTTTCTTTCTCATCCCTGGGAGGGTTGGGACGAACGTTATGGAGTGGCTTTTGCGGCTGGAGACCCACCGGATGTGTCGTACATGCCGGACGAGTTCTGGCCCCGCTTTGCCGAGGCCGGGCTACTGGCCCGTTTCGATCAACTGTTTCCGAAGGACGTTGCAATACTTGAACCGGAATTTCCCGAGGCCTTCTGGCGGCTGACCACCTATAAAGGACATCAGTATGCAGTGCCCTTTCTCTGGGTGGCGATCGCCATGTTCTACAATCGGGATTTGTTCGAAGAGGCGGGGTTGACTGTTCCTCCTTCCAACCTGGACGACCCTGCTTTGGATGAGTGGACCTGGGAAACCTTTGTTGATGTGGCCCAGAAGCTCACCCTGCCGGAACAGGATCAATGGGGGTTCTCATGGAGCGCGGCTTTCCGGGATCCCAACTACCTGTATCCCTTTTTTTATCAAGCAGGGACGGACGTATTGGACTTAGAGAATAATCGGGCGGCTTTCTATGGTCCGGAAGGTGTGGCAGCGCTTCAGTTTATCGTCGACCTGGTCCATACTTACCAGGTGATCCCGGTCGAGGGAATGCATCCCGACTTTCACCAGATCTTCTTTGAAGGAAAAGCCGCTCTGGCTCCTGTAGAATCTTATTCAGTGCCCATTATCCGGAGCCAGTTTCCAGATCTCAATGTGGGAGTGACTTTCAAGCCGCAGGGTCCCGGGGTAGACTTCTTCGGTGGAAGAGGCACTTTCGGCAACTCCGGCTACTGGGTAATGTCCGAAGCCTGCCAAGAGAAAGAAGCGGCTTGGGAGTTGATCAAGTGGCTGTCTAACCGGGAAAGTGTTCAGCAGTTCAATGATGCGGTCGGCCTGTTTGGCGCCCGAAAAGACTTTGTCCCCGATCCGGACGAACCGCTGTACCGGGTATTCTTCGAAAGTCAACGATTTATGCCGGGATATCCCCTGCACCCGCAGTTGAGGCAAGTCCACAGTATCGTGATGGCTGAAGTCCAGAATGCCGTTCTTCTGGCTAAAACACCGGAGCAGGCCATCCGGGATGCGAGCGAGGCAGTGAACGCTCTTCTCCAGGAATAACCTCTCGCGCTTCCCCGGCGGTTTGATTCAAACCGCCGGGGAAGGTCCATGAAAGGCGCTGATCCGTGAAAAAGATCCCAACCGGTATGTCTAAAGGACGAGAATGGTTTCCCTTTCTGCTTCCCTTCCTGGTGTTTTATGTGCTTTTTATGGCTATTCCCGTGCTCTGGTCTTTTTCGCTCAGCTTTCAACAGGGCGGACTCCTGGGGGGTACCTCCTACGTAGGGTTCCAGAACTACCGGACAGTGTGGAGCGACCAGTTGTTCCGCATTTCACTCCAAAATACCGCCTATTACACGGTGTTGGTCATTCCCATAATCATGCTTTTTTCCCTTTTTCTGGCCATTTTGATCAATCAGATGGAACGGTTTCAAAATTTCGTCAAGGCCTGCATTTTCCTTCCCCTTTTGAGTTCAGCGGTGCCGTTGGCTATCGTCTGGAAGGTCCTGTTCACTCCGGGGCGAGAAGGACCTTTGAACTACCTGGTGGGTCTGGTCGGCATACCTCCTCAGAATTGGCTAGGTAACCCGTCCCTGGTGATCCCGGCAATTGTCCTATTTGAAATCTGGCGAGGATTCGGATTCTGGACTTTGGTCTTTCTGGGTGGTTTGGAAACGATTCCCCAACCCTTGTATGAAGCGGCCAGGATTGACGGGGCAGGAGTCTGGAGTTCCTTTCGTCATATCACCGTGCCGCTTCTCAAGCCCACTTTTCTCTTTTTGACGGTGATGGGGATTATCTGGAATTTCCAATTGTTCGATGCGGTCTTCATGTTGACCTACGGTGGTCCCGGTCGCACCAGCTACAGTATCGTGTGGTACATCTATCGCAACGCCTTCCATTTCGAGAACCTGGGATATGCGGCGACCATGGGGATTTTGCTTTTACTGATCATTCTGGTGCTTACGACGTTCCTGCGTCGCTCGATCGAGAGCCGGCAATAAGGAGGAGGAAGCAATGAATAGGAAGAAAAACAAGCGCCTTACAGGTTCACGTATCGTAGTCCATCTCATCCCGATCCTGGTGGCGGTCGCTACCATTTTTCCCTTTATCTTTATGGGGCTCATTTCCCTACAGGACATCTATTTCATTTCCGGCAATCCGGCCCGTTGGATTCCCCGTCCTCCCACCCTAGGGACCTTTGCCCATGTGGTATGGGAGTCCCGATTTTTACGGTGGACGGGGAACAGCGTCCTGGTGGCGGCTTCGGTTACGGTACTCGTCCTGATCATGCACTCCATGGCCGGCTACATATTTGCCAAGAAGCGGTTTCCCCACCGGGAGATTATCTTTACCCTGATATTGGCCGGTATCATGGTACCCAGGGCCGTTACCATCATCCCAGCCTTCCTGACCATGCGTAACCTCGGTCTTTTGAACACGTACCCAGGCCTCATTTTTTATCCCCTGGCCTTACCCATCGGGGTGTTCCTGATGCGCCAGTTTATGCTCTCTCTGCCAGACGAATTAATTCACGCGGCCAAGGTTGATGGGTGCTCCGAAATGGGCGCATTCTTTCGAGTGGCCCTTCCCCTGTCTAAGCCTGCCCTTGCAGTCCTGGGAATCTATACCTTCATGGAGCAATGGAGAGACTTCCTCTGGCCCCTGGTAGTAGCCGCCCGGGAACCGGTCAAAACTCTCCCGGTCGGCCTTTCCACCTTCCATACCGAGTTCCGGACCAACTTTGGAATACAAATGGCGGCATCTCTATTGAGTGTTTTGCCCATACTGATCGTGTTCCTCTTTTTTCAACGCTATTTCATCAAAGGGCTGACCGCAGGAGCTTTGAAAGAATAGAAACCAAAAGGCGCTGGATGAACCAGTTGATACGTTATCTGATTCAGGGCTTGACCGCTGGTGCGGTAAAAGAATGAGTCGTCCAGCGATGAATACCCTCAGGCGTCCTCCCCCTTTTCTTCAAAATGGGATATGATACGATCCAACTCCCGGAGGATATCCGGCGAGAGGGACACCGCGCAAGAACGGGCGAGAAGCGATTCCACCTTTTTTCTGGCAGCCTGTACTACATCATTAAGGCCGGAGGCACAACACTGGTCAAAATTACCCAGGATCGAGATCCGGCTCAGCCAGAACTCTCCGCTCCGTAAGTGCCGGAGGGTGGATTCCTCCATGAAGTAATTGCCCCGGTGTCCCACCCTCCGGATTTCATCGAGGAATATCGTCTCCCGGTCGACCTTCATACCGCGCATGAGCCGTCTCACCATGCCGATGATTTCGGCATCCAACAGCAGTTGTTCCAGGCTGACCGTCAAACCGGTCGCGAACATCCCCGCATTCACGATCAAGTGGTTCCCAGCCTGAGCGGAAACAAGTGTACTGAGCGTCCGTTCCCAGGCGTTCTGTTCATCATGAACGTGCGAATCGGCATTAGGGGCTGTAGTATGGGAAGGGATCTGGTAAAAGGCCGCCATCTGGGCTCCGGCTATCCGAAGAATATCGGTTTCCGGGGTTCCAATAACCGCCATATTCGCCCGCATGTCGTAAGCCGTCCAGGAACTGGCATAGATGACCGGGGTTTTTTCCCGGATGAGCTGAGAAAAGACGATTCCGGATAAGCACTCGGTATTGTGCATGGTTAAAAGGCCGGCCAGCGTATGCGGAGCGGATACTCCGGCAATCGGTTCCGGAAGAATGGCCAGGGGTATCCCGGCACGGCAAACTTCAAAGAGGGCTTCAATCGCCCCTTTTTCCCAGTACAGGGGGCTGGTCGGGGAAAGTTGGCTGACGAGAAACGGCCGATCGGTTACACCGGGATTGACCGAATGCGCCATCCGGATTATCATCCGGTTGATTCCGGCGCTTTCCGATGAAAAAAAGACCGGTTTTTTTGATGTGGTCATGGCCGCCTTCACCGCATAAAGGAGGGTCGACTCCGCCGGTGTGTCCTGAGGCATCACCGGGATACCCACCAGGTCGATTTCAGCAAGCTGATCAGCAATACAAACAAAATCCTCCACATCCTGGACCAGCGACTCTCTTCTCTGTCCCGTCCGGCGGTCAAGCATAAAAACGGCATTATGGCCGCAGGCAAACAGGGGCTCTCCTTCCCCGACTGTTCTCCAGGGATGACCATCAACCGTAAAGAGAGGAAAAGAAGAGGGGGCCTGTTGTAAAGAGCGTTCCACTATAGAGGGAGGTATCCTGACCACCCCGCTGTCATGGTCAACCGGCAGACCTTTTTCCCCAAAAAGTTTTCGCATAGCGTCGCTTAGAACGATGACCCCCCGTTCGTCGAGAATCCGTAAGGACGCTTCATGTATCGAATGAATTTCTTCTCGTGAGAGCACTTCCGCTCTATTCAGTTTCACCACAACTCTCCGGAAATACAGCGTTTAGCTGTAGGTTTTAAGCTGTAGGTTCCTTAACCTGGGCTTAGTCGAGAAAATGGCGGCGCACTCGCTCCAGGGATTCCCGGTCATCCATCGTCGGCCAGTATTCCAGGCCAAAATACCCGCCATATCCGGTATCCCGGATGGCCCGAAAAATATTGGGGTAATTCAGTTCACCCAGGAAATGTTCGTTCCGTCCGGGTACCCCGGCGGAGTGAAAATGGCCAATCAGGTCAATATTTTCCCGAATCGTAGAGATTATGTTGCCCTCCATGATCTGCATATGATAAATGTCAAAAAGAAGCTTGACCGAAGGGCTGTTCACCCGGCGGACAATATCAAAACCAAGCGTGGAAGAATCGAGTAAATAACCCTTGTGGTTGACCCGGGAATTCAGTGCTTCGAGGCAAATCGTCACACCTGCTTCTTCGGCGATCCCGCTGACCGCCTTGAGGTTGGCGATAATTCTATTTATCTGGACATCCAGGCCCCTTCCATCGTCTTCACCGGTCAGAACAATCACTTTTTGGGAACCAACCGCGTTGAGTAAATCAAGTGAGGCGGAAAAATGACGAATATAATCGTCCGTGTCCGCATGGAGTCGGTTGTTTCCCCATGGGTCTTGCAAAGTACAAATCCCTACGGACATGTTGTTTTGCCCACAAAATTCAGCGATCCCCGTAAGATCTTTATCTGCCAAATCCCAGAACTCCACGGCGGAATAACCGAGTTCATGAATCAGGCGAATCTTCTCCACATCGGTTTTTCCCTCGAACAACGGTTCAAAACAGACTGATAGCTCAAACATGCTTCGACCTCCCGGTCAATACGGGTTAAGTTGCTCAGGTCCGGGGAACGAAAGTCTCTAAACGCATGCTCCCGCTTACCTGACTGGGATAGCAATGATCAACTCGGACATTTCCACCCAGTAGACCAGTTTAGCCATTGGGAGTATACCTGGCCAAAAAAGACGCCGTCAGTCCCTGATGTCCTCCGGTCAATTGGTTGAAAAAATCGTCTATGGCAAAATAGAGGGCACCAACGATTTCCTCGTCTTTTCCAAGCGTTACCGGTTCGACTGAGGGGGGGAATAAGACACTACGGTGTAACCGATCTCTGATTCTTTGAAATAGCGAATCGGCAAAAATTTCGGTGAGTTCACCTCCCAGAACGATCTGTCCGGGATTCAAAACGGCAGCTAAATTGACCACCAGTTCCGCGGCCCGCTCAAAAACCGGCTCGACGATTTCGCGACAACGCCGTTCCCCTTTTCGAAAAGCTTGAACTAAAGCAGAAATATCTTCGCCACTGAAGATCATTTCTCGAGATTTGATTGAATGTCCACAGGCTTCCCGGTATTTCCGGAGGAGGCTGTTCAGGGAAATTTCATCCTCAAGTGCAGGGATATCGTGCAGGGAAACGGGAGAAGCCTTTGAGTCGTCGAACCGGTCTACCATATAACCCACCTCACCCGCCGCACCCTGGGAACCCCGGTAAATTTTCCCATCGAGAATCAGTCCGGCGCCCACTCCGCGACCCAGGTGCAGATAAACCAAATTTATCTTCGAATCATCTGAACGGAGAATACCTTCACTGAAGGCAATCGCCACTACCTTGTCAAAAACCAGAACCGGACAGGGAAGCTCCCGGGAAAAAATTTCCCGCACCGACGCACCCTCCCAAGCCATCAATCCGGACACCTTCCCCATTTTATGAATACGGTCAAGCACTGGGTCATAGATGCCGGGAATTCCGATCCCCAGAGCGACCAGGTGGTCCCAGGACAACTCGTTTTCCTGCAGAAAACCGCCCAGGACTTTCTTGAGATAGCCAGCCTGTTCTCCCGGAGTCGGGTAGGCCTTACCGGTAATTTTTTCCCTAAACAGGATTCGACCGGCCAAATCGGCCACCGCGAACTCGGTTACAGTTGCGGGAATCAATCCGGCCGCCAGTCGGCTTTCGGGAACAAAGGAAAGCAGGATCGGTTTGCGTCCACCTCGGGACGGCCCTTCCGAGACCTCTCGTACTATCTCCTCCTCCAGACAGTCCTTGATGATATTGGAAACCACCGCCGGACTGACTGAGGCCCGCTGGGCCAATTCCACCCGGCTGAGTAAAGGGGAGGCCAAGAGCAAGCCGAGAATCTTTTCCCGATTCAAAGCCTTCATGTCACTATGGTTCACGGTAACGACCTTTCAGAAACCGTTTTCCAACTTTTTTTCACCCAGTTTCCAATCATAGGTACGCGTGGGCTACTTTCCGAATGGCCTCGACGGTCAGGTC
This sequence comes from Atribacteraceae bacterium, assembly GCA_035477455.1. Taxonomy (NCBI): domain Bacteria; kingdom Pseudomonadati; phylum Atribacterota; class Atribacteria; order Atribacterales; family Atribacteraceae; species Atribacteraceae bacterium. Next base: position 13,361 of record DATIKP010000017.1, on the reverse strand, counting down.
ACAATCTTCGGCGCTCATCTGGGGTGGGATATCAAGATGAACCGAACGCTCCAACAGGGCCAGTGTCTGAGGACACATATCCGGTGAATAGTCTGGAGCCGGTCCTTGATGATAGGGACAGGTATAGGGACAGCCCTCCGGCGTGGCCGTCCATTTGTTCATGATCATTTCCCAGTGAGAATAAATATGCCAATCGGGAATACCCTTATTGAAAATGGAGTTCGCCACTACACCCTCAGCCTGCAAAGCTTTGGCGAATTTTTCCGCCAGTGATCCGCTTTCGAGGAAAAAGATCAGAGCGATACCGGTATCTCCCGCCGGATCGTTCAGACGTCTAAACCCGATCCCCGCGAGATCGCCGATCCCCGCCTTGATCCGTTGTTTGTTCCGGCGCATTTTGGACAGAATTCCGTCAAGCTTATGAAGCTGGACGAGCATGACCGCTCCGATAAGTTCGGACATGCGGAAGTTCACGCCAGGAAACAGTTCACCCCGATAACGGGCTCGCACAAAGCGGCTGGCCGGTCCACCGGGTCGCCAACAGGCGGCGGTATCATGGTATTCCTGGGCCCGGTCAAAACAGGGGTCGCTGTCGGTGGTCACCATGCCACCTTCACCGGCGGTAATGATCTTGTGAAATTGAAAACTAAAGGCGTTGCATTCACCCATGCTCCCCAAGGGTTTTCCCTGAAAGCTTCCCCCGCACGCCTGGGCCACATCCTCAATGACCCGCAAATTATGTTTTGCGGCGATTTCCAGAATCCGGTCCATATCACAGGGGGCTCCCCGCATATGCACCGGCATCACCGCTTTGGTCTTTGTCGTGATCTTTTTTTCAAAGTCGACAGGATCAAGGGTCAGGGAATCATCCACCTCGGCAATGACTGGAATCGCCTTCGCGGCCAGGATGGCCGCACATGAAGCAAAAAAGGTATATCCGGGAACGATGACCTCATCGCCAGGTCCGACGCCGACGGCGACCAGCGAGGCAATGAGAGCCGAAGTACCGGAATTCACCGCCAGCGCATGCCGGGTTCCGATTCTTTGGGAAAATTCTTCCTCAAACATTTTCACCCGAGAGGGCGAATCTCCCGGCCCGTAATACCGGAAAAGATATTTATTATCCAGAACCTCCCATACCGCCTGTTTCTCTTCCTCGCCAATCTCGAGCCCCCCGGGGAACATGGGAATCGAAGGCGTGGTCTTCACCGGACGGCCTCCGTCGATCGCTAACCTCTCATGTTCCAATCCGTATTTCATCGTCAAACCTCCTTGATGGTACAAAATTGGGATGTCTCCTGCCTGGTTTCTTTGTTTTTATTATAAATAAATTAAGATGGCTGTCAACTCCCAAAATGACTCTGATCATCGGGTAGCGTTAGAGTTTGAAATGGGGTTCTCAATCAACGATAATCGTCCGCTTTTCTTCGGCTGAACGGTAAACCGCCTCGACCACACGAATGTTACGCAGCCCTATCTCGTAACTGATCAGTGGCTTTTCACCTTCCTGAATCCAACGACTCATAGCCTCGATTTCCTGAGCGTACAGGGGGGTCGGCGTGAGGCGCACCGGCCTGTATTCGTCGAAAAAGCGGACTTGATCAGCATTGTATCCGGCTCTGCCTTCTTGCGTGAAAACTTCCATCTCTCCTCCCCCGTCCTGGCCGATGGTCCTCCGGCAGGAAACCGCTCCTTTGGTTCCATAAAGCTCCAGGACGTTGCGGGCGGCCTGGTCCGGAACGTTGAAATAGTTATCGACAATGCCCTGGCTTCCGTTCTCGAAACGAAGAATGACCGTCGAAGTATCTTCCACCTCGTAGCGGTGGGTCAAGGTTCCCGTAAAGGCGGCAACCTCCGAAACGGGACCCAGAAACCACTCGAGCAGATCGATACAATGACAACCCATATCATTCAGCGCTCCTCCTCCGCCCTGCACCCGGACCTGACGCCAGGCCCCGGGAGCCGGAGGATACCAGCAGGTCAGTTGAGCCCGCCCGGCCACCATTTCTCCCAAATCACCCTTTTCGATCAGGGTCTTGATCGTACGGTGATAGACACTGTAGCGCATCATCAGGGCAACACCCAGCTTCAGACCGTTTTTTTCGGACAGTTGGGCCATCTGTCTTGCTTCACTGTAATTCAAGGCCATCGGTTTTTCAATCAGCACATGCTTCCCGGCCTGTAGAGCCGCCATGCCCTGCTCATAGTGGGAATGCACTGGGGATGCGATATAGACGGCGACACTGTCACCGGTCAAGATTTCATCCAATGTCGTACAAACATGCCTTACGCCGAACAATTCACCGGTTTCCCGTACCGCTTTTTCGTCGACATCCATCAACGAAACGATTTCGCTATTTTGGGCAAACTGGATCACCTCGGGTATTGTCCTGCGTCGGGCAAGGCCACCGGCTCCGACCACGGCCCATTTTAGCTTCAACCGGAACATCTCCTTTCCATTGCTCACCAAGAGGACACTTCCATGCTTAGAGGCCGCTCTTGATTCGCGGCATCCGCCACATAATCTGGCATGCTCACTTCAATAGATCATATTCCATTTGGTTATTAATAAACACCTCCGACCGATTGCATCCAGGGTGCCCCGCAACATGCAACGGCAGACACGCCGGGTTACCTCCGGAAACGGTATCTCAGCCAGGGGAACCAGCCGGAGAACGTCAGGTTAAAAACTATCCCTGAACCTGCCGCCAACCCTCTTCGTCGTTTTCTGACTAGGACGCTTCGCTACGGGAAATTTCCACTCCCAGGAGACTGATCTTTTCTTCCAGGATCCAGCACAGGACATATCATGGTTGAAATTGGGGTAGGTCGGTATATAGCTCGGCGTGTTCCATCGCGTCCCCCATTCGGTATCGACCAAAAAATCCCACCATAATCTAGACTTTTCGATAATAACCGTATACTTTGTTGAACGCCTCGACCATCAACTCGATATGCCGATCTTCGTAAACCGGGTGGGCGGGAAAAGAAAATGTGCGTTCTTCGAGCCAGGCGGCATTAGGACAGTAAACTTCCCGGTAGTTGACCGAATTTTCGTCGCTATACTCACGGGACTGGAAGGGGAATTTCACCCGGCCGAAGCCATTGTGTTCCAGGAAGGCTTTTTCCTTGTACATCTGGGGCCACAGTACCGGAACCACCGGAACCCCTTCTGCTTCAATCGCCTGCCAGAAGTCTTTCACCGGGCAGGAGAGCCGCTCGATATCCATGACGATCGGATAAAGCCAGAAAGAGATGTATTTTTTGTCCCGGCGGTGGGGAGGAAGGTAGAGAATCGCTTCATGTCCGCTAAAAGCCGTGGTGAATGCCTCACCGATGGCGATTCGTCGGGGCTTGTTCCAGGTATCGAACCGCTCCATCTCACACAGGCCGACAATGGACTGTATCTCGGTAAGCCGGTAGTTGAAACCTACCCGCTGGTGAATATAGAACAACCTTTTTTCCAACTCCAAAAGGCGGAGCCGTTCCTTGACATCGTATCCATGATCGCGGAAGGAACGGGCCTTCCAGGCGATTTCCTCGTTATCGGTCACGACACACCCACCTTCACCAGCGGTGGTGAAGTGTTTCGATTGGCAGAAACTGAAACATCCCACATGGCCGAGGCTTCCCAGTTTGCGTCCATCGTATTCACTGCCGTGGGCTTGGGCGCAGTCTTCGATGACGAATAGACCATGTTGCTGGGCCAGATCCATGATCGCATCCATATCGCAGGGGATGCCGTAGAGGTGGACAGGCAGGATAGCCCGGGTTCGAGGGGTGATTTTCCGGACGATATCCTCCGGATCGAGGGTATGGGTTTCCCGTCGGACATCAGCAAACACCGGAATCCCTCCCGCCTGAACGACACAAAACGCCGAGGCGATAAAGGAATAAGACGGCACGATCACTTCATCACCGGGACCTATATCGCAAGCCGCCAATGCCGTATGTAGAGCTGAGGTTCCATTCGAGGTCGCTATACCGAATCGGCATCCACAGTAGTGGGCCCACTTTTCCTCGAATTCCATTCCCCGCACACCGGTCCAGTAGTTGACCTCGCCAGTGAGAAGGGGCACCAGTGCTTCCTGCCTGGTCTTTTCAGAAAATACCGGCCAGGCAGGAAAAGAACCGGGATTAATCGGTTTTCCACCATGAATCGCTAACTTATCAGCCATAATTATAACCTCCTCTATAAGTAACAAGTTATGGGTGACCGGTTATCTATTATAGGCTAACACCAACCTTTTCTTGCTAATAAGGGGCCGCAGCTCAACGCCTCCAAGTCACAGAGGTGTCAGCATCTTAAAGTCGGTTATGATAGTCAAAAACGATTAACCCGTCATTCTCTTCTTTGAGTCGAAGTGGAGTTGCCCCGTTCCCGTGGACTGTGGATCTAACTCGCCACCCGTGGTTTGGTGGTTCGGCGTAAACCCGGCGTCTACAAAGATCGTACACGTTCCCATCAGTCGCCTCACTACCTCCAGCCATACGTTCTGGAAGTCGCCGCTCACGATGTGCACGGGCTCGTTTTTCATCATCCAGAACCCTTCCCGTAAGTTCGAACCCCGCTAATACCAAAAGGCTCCCTCAAGCAGCGGAAGCGGGACAGGTGAAGTCCTCGCAGGTGCAACGGTCCTCGACGCTCTGCACCTCACGCGTCTATGGCCGAATCGGATCACGCGTTCATCCCTCCTGCCAGCTCAACCCGCACGCGGTCCGCCAAGCCGAGGTCGTCCAGTATTTGTTTCAGATCGGCTTCAAAACTTCGGGAGACCGCACCTTCCACTGTGACCAAGAATTCAATGTTAAGCATAAGGTCAGAGCCGCTGCGCAATTTTGACACCAGTTTTATTCCCAGCCGGTTCCAGACTTCCGGGGGCAGGTCTCCGGCGATCCGAAGCGTCCTGGTGGCAGCCCCCGGCACGGGCTCCGGCCCCGGTTCCTGGTCGGGGATCGGTTCCGGTTCCCACACCGGTCCGGGGATTGGTTCAGGACCAACAACCCCCTCGGGCTCCGGTGCGCTCTTTAAAGCCTCGGCCTTAGACTTCAGTAACAAGAACACGCCCGGTTCAAAGGTCACTTCCTCTGAAGCAATTAACTCCTTGAACCACAAACGCTCGTAGCCGCCCTCCGGCTTTTGCCCGGATACAATGCCGAAATCACCCCGCTCTACAAATTCGACGATCTTGCCGCGTAAAACGGTATCCGGGTCCAGCAGCCTGGTCAGTGAGCCGTTCAAAAAGCTTTGCCGCAGGCCGGCCAGCGGCCAGGCCCCGGCTTGTTTGAGAGCCGGCGGCCAGTTCCGCTCGAGGTAGCCCGCACCCACGGACTCATTCAGCAAGGCCCGCGACTTTAGAGCGGCAATCACGCGGCCGCAGAGTGTCTCGCCAGAGCTGGAATGACCCGCGCCAAGATCAATGGTCTCGAGCCCATCTCCCTCACCCTCACTCCCTCTCCCAGTGGGAGAGGGATGTGGTGTGGGATCATAGAGCACCGCGAAACGGTAGCCGGCCCAGACCTCATTCTTAGCCGCCTCGGCCACCTCAGCCGCCTTGGCCTGGATTTCCGCCTGGCTGGCACGGTCAAAGTCACCGCCCAGTGTGCCATCGGCAATCTCCCGCGCCACCCGCTTCCAGGCCAGCCACATCTCCACGCTGTCCCGCAGATCACGGCCCGGTTTTTTCCAGCACCATACTAATGCCCCGGGGTACAATCGCGGCGACTGGCCCCGAAACTTTGTCCATTGCCCTATTTGCTGCCGAAGCGTGGTTCCACCTGTCCACTCTTGCTCCGGGTCTATCAGCGCCAGTGTCAGCTTCGGGGTATCCTGTACAGCGCTTCCATCCTCCGGGAATACCACCAAGGGTACACTCGCGCCGTGCCTGAACGCCTCCTCAACCAGTCTGCGCATGGCCGGTTTGATTTCGGATTCCTCGTCCAGGGAAGCTCTCCGGTCATTAACCACCTTTTTCACCGTCGGCTGGTGGCTGATCTTAAACCCGTCCGACCCCACCCGCCGGATAAAGTAGGACTTATCCTCCATTGCGAAGGCCGCGTTGTCCACTGATGTGGTATCCACCTCCGGTTCCCCGAGCGCGAACCGTAACTCGGGCAGATGCGCCACCTTGTCCACCTGGCCGCCGAAAGACTCAAACATGATCGTGGCTCCTACCCGGCGGTGAATGTTCCGCAAGGACCCTCTGGTGTCCGCGTCAAGGGCCCGCGCGTGGGAATGAGTCCCAGAGATATCGGCGTCAAGCGCGGCAATGAGGCGGGATTCCCCCAATTGCCCCAGTACCACACCCCGGAAACCCGGTGCTTCCAACGGCGCCGATCCAAGGGTAAGGAGTGGTTCCCGCCGGGCCTCGGCGTAGCCCGTTTGATACGCCCAGGAGATCCATTGCGCCAGCATGGCCAGGGTTCCCCGCGTCTGCTGGTACTGCGGGAGCGTCTGCCACTTACGCTGGAACACCGACAAGGTGGACGGATGGAAAGGATAGCAAGTCTCAAACCGATTGCGGAGTTGCTCCCGGGCTTTGGCCTCCGTTGCCGCCGTGTCCACAGCCGTCCATTCGGGCGGGAGTTCAGCCCGTCGTTCAAAACACCAATCCGCGTAGGTTTTGGCCACCTTATTCCGCACCCGCTCGTTCCCGATATCTTCGAAAAGGCGCCGCCGCACCACTTCGCTGATCTCGGTCTCATCGTTGGCGATGAGGTCCTTAGCCACCCGGCGCACGACTCTGGTAATCTTCTCCTGCCACTTTAAATCCCAGTCGGTCATCTCCACCTGACTGCGCGGCAGACTGATGACCGCCGCGCCGTGCGTCGTCCCCGTCGTGGCCACGGTCAGATTCTGGATAAAAGCGTGAAACTGCTCGGCCATCCCCCGGTGACGGTTCAGAAAGTTTAATACTTCGTCAAAGAGGAGCAGCACCGGCCCTTCCGCCGCCTGGAACACGCGCCCGATGGCTTCAGTCCCCGGGGGCGTGTTCCAGGCGGCCTTGCCTAAGGCCGCGGCGCCTTTTTCGCCGGCCAGTTGCCTGGCAATGTCCATCCACGGTGTTTCCCGTCCCTCCTTGGGGTCCCAGGCGTTACCGACAAAGACGGCGACGCGGGCCTGCGGCACTGTGCCAAGGCCAGCCTCTTTGAGCAAATCATTGATCCCCGGGATACCCGGACGCCTCCCGGCCGCCCGTGGCTATATGATAGAGGGCAGTGAGCGTGTGCGTTTTACCGCCGCCGAACTGGGTGATCAGCGTCATGACCGGGGCCGTGTTTGCCGTCAGGCCGGAGAGGCGCCGCAGCACCATCCCCGCATGTTCACGCAGCGCCCGCGTGAAGCAGGTCCGGGCGAAGAACTGCCTTGGATCCCGGTAGTCCTCCGGGGCGGTTTTCGCGATCACCTGCTCCAGGTGGATGGCAAACTCATCCGGGTTAAACGAGCGCCCCGCACGGACCTCCTTGCGCAGCGTGGCTATTTTGTACCAGGGTTCCATGTCAACCTCCGGTTGAAAGGCAAAAGGCAAAAGTTGAAAGGCAAGAGGCAGGTGAGGTCATTTCGACTTCTCCCTCTTCGCGTTTACGACAATCGAGCCGATGATGCGGGAGAGTTCGTCCGCTTCTTGAATGAGTGCTTCGACCGAGCCATCCTTCAATGTACCGGACTCCTTGAGCAGGCGAAGCCAATAGGTCGTCTCTCTGGCTTCCTTCAGCGCGATGGCGTACTTACTCGTGAAGTCCGCCTTACTCTGTCCCGCCTGTACCTCTTCCACATTCGCGCCGATGGAAGTACCCGATCTCAGCAGTTGCCTTCCAAGCACCCGCCACACGCCGAATTCATTTTCCATCCGCTGACACAGCCGAACAATCGCCAAGGCGAACTGGAAGGTTCGCTCCTTGATGTCTCTCGGTTTCTCTTTGCCGTTCATCCCTTTTGCCTTTTCCGTTTCTACTTTTGCCTTATCGTGGCACTGCCAACAGCATGGCGTCCAGCAGTCGTTTCTCTTCGCTTTCTTTGGGGTACAGGGCCGTCAAGGCATTGGCCAGACGCAGGAAATCCGGGCCGCGCTCCTGCTCAAGTTTAATGAGCGCCCGGAGGGAGTTTGCCTGACCACCCGTCTGCAGCAGCATCGCGGCATGCACCCGGTCAAGGGTGGTAGCTTCACGATCTGCCTGAAACTCAACTCCTTTAGCATCTACAACTATCTTCCGGAAGCGGCCTCGAACCTTCGGCCCGCTTTTTTCCTCGAACTCTGGGAAAAGCGTCATCTGGCGACTCTCCCGCGCATCAGGCTCGAACCAATCGGCCGCGGCTGCGGCCCCATCCTTGCCAAAAAGCTGTTGGGCTCGTTCGGAGACAGACAGTAGTCGCACCGCGCCCTTCTTGGTCTCGATAATCCGGCCCTCCCACTTCGGAAGCTCGATCCCCAGAGGTTGGGCGAAGCGGCGCACCACATCGAATACGAGCGTGAAGCCTCGTAGCGCCGGCATCTTGCCGGCATTGTCATTGTCGTCCTCGTCCCCCTCTTGTTCTTTCTCCGATTCCCCGATCGTAGTGTCGGTGCCGTTCGTGCTCTGGAATGTCCAGAGGAAGAGCGCCGTCAGCCGGGCGTCCTCCTCCAACGCGCCGGCGATGCCGTTGCGGGCCTTCGCTTCCTCCGTGCCGAGGATGTTTTCGAGTGCGGTGCGGCCGACCACTTCCCAGACCTTTTCCAAATACTCCGGCAGCCCCACCTCGCGGCCCTCGGCAGTCTCGACTTTCGAGTAACGGCTGAAGATCTCCAAGGCCGGGCCGATGCAGGCAAAAACCAGGTCCGCCCCGCGCACGTCCTCGCCCTGCAGCCGTTCCATCCAGTCGCCGACGCGCTTGGGCAGCTCGCGCAGCACCTCGCCCCAGTCACCGACCGGGGCATCCTCGGGGCGCGGGCGGCAGATGAGATGAACGCTAGTGGCAAGGGCGGCAACTTCTCGCGCGTTGAAGCGGTGCCCCATCTCGGTCGCCACTGGCCATGAGGCTACTATTACCCAGCCTCCAGTCATCATTCCGGTGAGAAACGCTTCCCAGCCTTCCGTTGTCTTGTGTGCGAAGACCACGCATCCAACTCCGGATTCCAGCGACACACTAACACCCTGTGCAAACGACTCTGCCACACCTTGTTCGAAGTCGTCGTTCGTCTTCGGCTTCTCTTGCTCTTTGGCAACCGTGGTGACTGTCAGTTCCTGCCGCTTCGGAACGAGCTGGTTCTCTGGATCGAAAGGGTCCATTAGTAAGGCGTGTTGCGGCAAGGCTCTCTTCAGCCACACGAAGAAGAAGTCCGACAAATCCGCGTAGGCAATCGCATCATAGTAGGGAGGATCGGTGAACCAGACCGCTGCACTTTCGCGCGGCAGTGGCGACATCCTTGCATCCGCTTGCTGAACCTGGCCCGACCGCCAATCTGTACCGATCCGCGACAATGCCCCAAGCACGTTCTGGAGAGTCTGCTCGAAGCCCCCACTGGATGAAGAAGTTGGAACACCCTCGGCAAAATCCCACATTGCAGGTAGATCGTGTCGCGTAAAGATCGAACGAGGGCACTCTGCCACAGTCTCCCATCTGCAGTTCGCGGTAGCGAGTTCGACGAACTTGGAGAGAAGCAGGGCACTGATCTCCGCGACTGCTAGCGTTTCACCATTCGCATTCTTGAAGGCTATGGCCTCGCACAGCGTCGCCAAACTCACTTTTTGGCGTGCAGTGTAGTAGTCGCTCCAGTTTCTCATGCCGTAGACACGAGGCGATTGAATTGAGCGATGGCCGTGACGCCACGGCAGCGGCTCATCGGGGACGGGACACGGCTTCCTCTTCCCGCTCCTTTCCCACTCCTCGAGAATTGCCTTAACCCTCTGCTGCGCCTGCCACACCGCTTCGTAATCCCGCTCGGTCGGCAGCCGGTAGTGCCGCCCCTTTTCGACAGGCTGGAAGCCTGTCCCACTTGGCTGAAGCGTCACCACGGCCAGCATCCGCGCCCCGTCGGTGCGTCGAGGGATACCCCTCACCCTGCCCTCTCCCAGAGGGAGAGGGTGCCAAAGATGCATCATATCCTCGTCCGGAAGAGGGTTCAAAAGTCACATCCGCCCCGCCGCGCTGCTCGGCCAATTGTGCCCGCACTCGTGCTGGCGGCAGCACCGTCCCACAGCACAGGCAGGTGGCTTTGGCGCGGGTGACAGTTCCATCGGGCACTTCCTTCTCGTTCTTCGGCTCGAAGACCTCAAACTCCACAGTGGCACAGACATCTTGCCTGTGGATTTTCGGGTATAAGAATGGATAGTCCTCTGAAGCAGCCACCAGTTCCTTCTTCACCGGATTTTGCCGGATATATTCGAACTTTTCATCCCATTCCGCTGCATGGCGGACAATATGGTCGAAATTCTCATCCAGCCAGAAGGGCCCCATTCGGTTTTGAAGTTTATTGACCTGATTGGCAGAGAAACTTTTTATGCTATGCAGAATTTCGCCCAGTTTTGATTCATCAGTGATCCGAAACATGGCATGGGCATGATCCTGCATGACCACGGCAGCATCCAGACTGATGCGCTTGCCGTCCCAATGCCGTATGGCCGAAAGAACCGCTTCCCGGGCTTCCGGCGGCATCTCCAGACCTTTACGGCAACGGAAGGTAACAAAGTAGGTAGCGCCGCCAGTCTCCATGTGAGGGAGATTTCTTCGGGTTGTTGACAAATCTGGTGCTTTCCAGGGATTCACAGGCTGGAAGCCTGTGCCACAGGCTATCTTATACCTTAGCGCCCGCTTGCGGTTTGGCTTCTTGCACAGCCAAAAGGAGCGCATAAGCGGGATCTCCGCCCCGCAGTTGGGCGACTCACAACGCACCGTCCGCGCCCAAAGGTAAGCAATTGGCGTCGCGCCATCCGGGTCTTTCGGGTAAAACTCGGCCAGCTCTTTCTCAGCCTGCCTTTTGATTTCCCCTCCGACACGCCGAAGTTCCTCGGCCAGCGCCGGTCCGTGGCGCGGGATATCCTCCAGCATTACTTTCAAGATAAGGCAGGCTACCGGGTTTAAATCGCTGGCGAAGGTCTCACACCCTAAGCGCAGGGCTTCAAGCGGAATGGAGCCGCCGCCCGCAAACGGGTCCACCACCAGCGGGGTCTCGTCCGGATGCGCGGCCCTGACCAGTTCCCGCGCCACGCCGATATAGTCACGGTTGTTGGCCACGTCCCAATTTGCCGCCTCGCCAATAAACTTGAGCAGCGCTTGGCGCAGCCCGGCGTCGGACCTGACCTGTTCATTCATTCTATGGTTGTTCCAGGCGGGCGTTTCCAGCAAGGCGCGGGCTGAGCGCTCCTTGAACTCCGGGGGACAATGGGGGTCGCACGGGTCTGGGAGCAGCAGCCCCAGGAGCATCGCCCGGCACGCCGCCAGCGGCCGCCTTGCCCACCACAGGTGGAGCGTCGAGGGGTGCCCATGCCGGATAGACTTCTCCCGCGCCGCGTGCTTGCTCACCACGGCAATCGGGAAATCCACCTCGGCCAGACGCTTGCATTCTTTCGGGATCATAATGCGCACCTCTCGACCAGGGTAGTAGCCCACTTTAACGCGTGCTCGGCCAGGGTCACCGCCTGCTCGTACTCTTGCCCGGAGACCGACTCACCAAAGCCCGGGTATCGCGCTTCCCAAGCGAATCGTGTCAGGTCGGCAGCTTCCCAGACCGCTTCTGGAACCTCCATTCCCAAGCGCTCCAGACCATCGAGCAGGTCATCAATATCGTGCGTGTAGCGGAACCTCTGGTCACGGGACCGATAAACAGCCTTGATGGCTTTCTCGGCGGCCTGCTGGGCGTGGAAGCAGAGACTCGCATAGGCGCCGCCTTCAGGCAGGGGGACCCGTGCCATGGCCAAGTCACGTCTGGCGTATGCCAGCCATTCCGCTGGTGAACCCGGAATCTCGCGGTCATTCGGCATGGTAGATCTCCTTTCCCTCGGACAATGCGGGGTGGATTACGAGCGATGGCTCATTGCCGAAACGCTCTACATCGCTTTCGGTGACCACAACCACGTCCTTCGGCATACCGAGCCGACGCAGCGCCCGATATATCTGCCGGGCTGTCTCCCGGCGGTGGATTCCGTCCGGCATAATCACCAGCACATCCAGGTCGCTGTGCGGTCCCATCTGGCCGCACGCGGCCGAGCCGAAGAGGATAATTCTCCTAGGCTGCACCGCCTCGACGATGCGGCGCACCAGTTCCGTAAGCATGGCTGCCGAAACGGTATGTGTCGTTTCCATCAGTGTCCTCCGTAGGGAGGTGCATTCTCCCGCACTTGCATCGGTCTCGTCATCGCGTTCACTTCCAGCCAGTAATGGGCCGCCTTGCTCACCTCGTGCCACGGGAAGCGGGCCGGGTCTTTGACCGGCTCTTGGAGCGTGGGCTGTGCTGCGCCTGTCTGCGCTGAGGCTTCGGCAGGCAGGCAATTTGTGACCACGTAGAGCCAGTAGCAGTCGCGCCGGTCTTCGGCCACGCGGCGTTCGTTAGGTGTGAGCAGGATGGTCCCCGCGGCGGCGGCCAGTCCTTTTACTTCAATCAGGCGCAGCTCGCCGGAGTGGAGATCGAGGCTGGTGATATCGTAGCCCAGGTTCTTCTCGTGGACGTCGTAGACTTGGCGTCCTTGCGCCTGCTCGTACTCCATGACCGCCTGCATGGCCGTGGCCTCGGTTTCCAGGTTTGGTTGCAGGCGGCGCACTTCCGGCGCCTCGCGCTCCGGATGCGGCAGAACCAGGACCGAGGTGATGCGCTCTACGGCCTGCAGGGAGAAGGAGCGCTGCTGCTCAAGGTCTTGGCGACGCCGTTCCCGCCGCGCCAACAGTTCTGCGTGGCGGTTCTCCGCCTGGGCCAGACGGCCGTCAGCCCCCGGTACTCCTTTATCCTTTTCTTCGTATGCCCTGCCTATTTCATCGTCGGCGCGCTGCAAAAGTTCGGTGAGCGAAAGCTCCACGTGGGCGGCGACCCGCTCCACTTCACTCAGACGTTCTTGACGGGCCTCCTCCAGAAAAGGTTGTAACGCGCTCGGGTGAAGCCAGGTGGTCGCTTCAGGGGCAAAAGCCACGGCGGGCAACCCGTCCGCGGACAGGCCAAGGACAGGCTGGAAGCCTGCCTTACAAGCCTGTCCCACCGGAGTGAAGTTACCTAACACATTAGGCTCAAGCAAACGGGGTAAGCCGTTATCCTTAATTTCCACAGCAAAGAGTCGCTCGTGGACCACCTGGCCCAGCCCGTCCACCACCCGGGCCCGGTAAAAATCAATCCGGGAAGGCTCTTCGTGCTGTAAAGAATAAAAGCACGCCCCCTTGCCGAAAGCCTCGACGGCTT